>NZ_PTFE01000014.1:0-105194 GCF_002936975.1 Bradyrhizobium sp. AC87j1 | reverse complement strand
CGAAACAGTGGATCAACATGCCGTAAGCCCTGTGCAAAAAAGCGGGCTTCGTGCCCGAACCATTTATTGGGAACGGCGTGCGCGGATCTCATCATGGCCTGGCTGCAACCGCAGTCCACTCGCGAGATATAACCAACGCTGCTTCATCCGGTCATCGGAGCTGAGCGAATTTCGTTTCAAGCCGAAACGAAATTCGTCGCTCAAGCTGTCCGTGGGAAGCTTTGGCTAAGCTGGGCGTTCCAGATCAACGTATCGCGCATGCAGGGTGACATGCCCCTTGGCCCCATCCAAAAGCACTTTGACCTGAGTGGCCGTGGCTCCGGGTCCAAGGACAATCCCTTTCCGGCCACTGAGCCGCGGCCCCGCTGAAACGGCTAGCATTACCCGCCGACCAGCAAGAAGCCCGTCTTTGGCGACCAACAGATCTGCCGATTTCGGAAGGTGACGCTTCGTGCTTCGCGGCATGGTCCTCAAACGATATCTCAGGTCCGTTAGGGGCGAAAGCCATGGCCCGGGCCCTAAACCTTGTTGCCCTCTTTCCATTGCTCGAATGCAAGCGCGTCGACGCGCCTGAGCCATCCGTCCTCGGTCAGCGGAGCATCGATGGTGCAATCGAAATGCGCGTTGCCGGCGGTCCCTCGGTGCCTACAGATGAAGTCAGGGATTCGGCTCGGCACCTGCTCTCGACTGATCGAGCGTAGAACGAGAGCCTCTAGGACACGCTCCCCTTTCGCTATGTGTCATGGCGACAGGCTCGCTCGCATGCCGGCGGAGCAGGTGCTCGCAGGCATCGCGCAAGGTCTCCTCTTCACGGCTGCCGAAAATCCGAGGGGCGCCGAAAAAAACATCCTTGATCGGCTCATCGCCGAACATGCTGACCGTCTCGTAAAGCTCGGGATTCACGGGACCATAGTCCCAAGCCTGAAATTCTCCATCGACCAGGCGTTCCCCAGTCCGCCCGAGATGGACCATGTGCGCCAGATAGAGGTTCTTTTGGAGCGCAAGGTTGGTCACTCCCCAATTGCCCGATGCGCAGACATAGCGCGCTGCTGAATCACGGGGATCGGCATAACAGGTGCACTTCCTCGTAGCCCTGGGCGGGGATTACAACCCACCATTTGATGTATACGGTCACCTGTTCCAAGACGCTGATGAGGATCGGCGTGCGGCGACAGAAATTCAGACGGGATTGCTAGGCTCATAGTCGAAGTGGTGCACCTTTTAGGTTTCATTAAGCACCTGCGTTCAGTCTGGCCGGAGGAAAGAAACTCCGGAGAGACGCTATGGACGTTATATGGATTTTGGCCGGCGCCGCGCTCGTACTACTTACCGTGGCAAAGGCGCTGTTCGGCTGGAAAGTGTTGCCCCTTGGGGGCTCTGAAGCTCTCCGAATGGCGATCGTGCTAGGCCTCGCTTTCGTCGTCCACGAAGTATTGGTAGTCTTCCACTGATGTCCGTCGCGAACCGAATTTCGATCTCATTCAACGACGAGGAATTTGCCGTATTAGAACGGCTGTCAGCACATACCCACAAAAGCAAGGCTGAGCTGATCAGGACAATGGTGGAAGAGTATTTGCGGGAGCACCCTGATCGGTTTCGACGCAAGACGAACGTATCGGCAAGCCGCACGAAAAATATAGTCCTTCCTGATTGAGGCAACTCCAGCGCAACATGGGGTAGCCAAGCCATTGATAATGCTCGGTATCCAGCAGGTTTCTACTCCGCCGGTTATAGGTCCGACTAGTTAGATCTTTCCGTCAATGATTTCAATGATTTGCTGGCAGTTTTGCCTAACTTCTCTGATGGGTTAGGCAATCTGATATCGAAACCGGCTTGCAGCTTCGCCATCGCCGCAACTACCAAACCCTTGCGCGGCGGCGCGGTCAATTTCGCGGATATCTGTGTGGCCGGTAATGCTCATGATTTCGAGCGCTGTGCTTCCGGATTCAGCCAAGCCACGGCACGCAGCCTTGCTGCACACCATGTGGAAAGGAGCGCGGAGGCAGGCCGGCGTCCGCCGCAGCCTCGCTAATCCAAGCCGAGAATGCTTTCTGCTGCGCGCTCGGCCGTGAATGGTTGCAATGAAGGCCGGGCCATCCTTCGGGCAGTCCGTCATGTAGCGCGCCAGTCGGTGTGCACCGGAATGCACAACTCAACGTGCCCTGGCTCTTCTTTGTGCTGATGACGAAGCCGTCCTTAGTGAGATGCTTCCAGCCCAGCCGGACCGCCTCGCTGCGGCGCAGCCCGGTGTTCAACAGCAGCTCCATTGCAAGCCGCAGGGGCGTGCCAACCTTGTGGTGCTCGCGGATTTTGGTGATGTGGTCTTCCGTCCATGTGCGATGGCCGGTGGTTTCAGCTTCACCTTCTTGGCGACGACAATCGGATTGTCGGCGCGCAGCCCATCCCGGCGGCAAATTCTCTAACCAATCCACCTCCCCGCCCGCTTTAGGATCGGGGTAGCGCGAATCGGCCCGGACGGCGACCATCAATGGAGACGATGATTAATGCACTTTTTAAGGGCCTCGATCGCCCTCACGCCGCCACCCGCCTCACCTCCAGTCCATCGGCTCTGGCTACGCCGGCTTGCCGACCTTGTCGGGCCAACGGTGCACCGCGCGTTTGCGTGGCACCCTCCGCGTGATGATCCCAGTCTCACACCGGGAGCAGTACGGGCGCGGCGGGCTAGCGAAAGTCTCACAGGCATCCCACTCGAACCGGTTTGCACTCACGCGGCGCCCCTAGAAGAGCGCGTATGCGTGCAGCGATTTTCCGTGCTTCCTTCGGCCCGAGATTGGGTTTCACGCAATCGAGTATGTTCACCATTGCCTGAGCCTCGGAGGCATTAGATGTCGCGGCTTCGCGGTCTGATGGGCTCAGTGACTGATCGGCCGCGCGGGCCTGATTGGCTGCGAGCACCGCAAGCGCTTGCGACCGCAGGGATGTGATTTGCCGCTCAAATATGTGCATCCGTTGGCCCGTACTGCTCTATGGGTTTGCGCCGCAAACTTCGGTGGCCAGCCCGTCCTCGAAGACTGAGGCTGGCCACCTTTGCTCCCGAGAGGCTCAAATTCTCAAGGGGTGCGATCAAGGAGTATCGTGAGACCTAACGGAGAGCACCTACCAGCATCGGTGGGTTGCCGCATCCCCGCGTGCCTGTCATATTAAAACCCTCGACCTGCGACTGTTCGAGCTGGCTCCGCTCAAAGGAGTAACCGCCGTGCCTAGGAGCGAAGTGGTAGCGGCAATCCAAGCATTCACGGACTACGTCCATCGGCCAAGCCATACACCGGCAGAAGACACGTACGGGCCATAGCGAACTGAAGAATAGCTGGCCGCTTGGCGATCCCGGGTTGAAGTTATCGGCCCAAAGATGGACGCGATGGCGGATTGCCCTCTTTCGACCTTATCCGAATTCGAGGCGCTCAGGCGCGAGATGGGGACAGATTTTCCCGCAACGCCAGCCGCTTTACTTAACCGTGTAGCGGACGCATTTGGGAACGTTAGCGGCCACGTGACTCGGCGCTTTGAAGTGGACCGATAAAGCGCTGTCCCTGCCACGTGCCGCTAACTTATCAGCTTCAAGCGGGGGCAAGAAGCCGACAGCGGTGTATTCTCCGGACGAATGCCCTAGAGCAACTACCAAGACAGGGCGCTGACTTGGCGATCAGTCTCAGGTCGCAGGCCTTGCGGGCGAGACTCGGCGCTGTTCGGTTGCGTTGGATCAGACGCTGTCCCTGACCCGCCCGCGCTACCATTTGAAGTTAGCGGGAACATGACTCGGCGCTGACCGTTCTGGTGCCATTGCGCTGTCCCTGCCACTCGCCACTAACTGCAAAGGCGTTTTACGCGGACTACCTTTCCGAAAGCTGACAAGACGGGCGGCTATAGATCGCCGTCACGCTGCGGGCCTGCTTAGAATCTCACGTAATATGTTCTGTGAACAAACATGGATCGGTCAAACCCCTGTTGCTAACCGCTGGTATTGAGCCGATGACCGGCATCGGGCTGGAGGCAACGCCCCAAGGGGCGGCATCGGCAGCTGGTTGATCTGCCGGTTGAAAGTCGTCGTTGGGCATTGGTCTTCCCGCGCGGCCCCTACCCAACCGTGGCCAATACTTTCAGCCCATAGACCGCCGACGCTGTGCCGCCCCCGATGGCGCGCAAGCCGAACGACACATAGTGGTAGCGGTCCGTCCCCGCCTTCTGGGTCGCGAGGCCACAGGCTGGGATGCGATACATCGCTCCTTGAGGATTGACGTCCCAGTTATCTCCGACCACGCCGTCAAAGAAGATCGCGAGACCGCACGCGCCCGCATTTGTACAGTTTTGTCAGTGTCTCGGTGATTTTAGCGTCAATGACCTCATCGGCCAAGCTACGAACTCAGCCTTGGAGACTTTCTTCTCGGTGTAGGTGCCCCTTCCGGTGTCCGTGGACACTCCGTCTATCGCACCCGTGACGCCCCGGCGACCACGGTTGAGGCAACGAGGCGTTGCGCCGCTGTGTCGTGCTGGGCCAGTGATGACGCGCGCCATGCCGACCAGCGACCGCGTACCATCGCCGCTCTTGATCTCGGTGCCTTTGTTGCCGGCCCGTCGTCGATTTGGCGTGAGCGGTCGTTGACGCTTCAAGCGTCATTGTGCCGGAATTCATATAAGCGTAAATGAGATAAGTCGTGCCCGGCGTCAGGCCGGTTGCCGTAAGCGAAACGCCCGCGTCTGGAACGATCTGCGGAGCGCGTGCGATCGTTAAAAGGATTCCCTTACGAGGCGCCAGCACCAGGTTTCCGCCGGGCAGTGTCAATCGGCACTGTCCGTAGGTCTGCCGCACGCCTAGATTGTCCCTCGCCGTTGGTGCGTTCGCTACTTCCGACAGGTTGTTGTCGCCCAGTCATGACGCGGCGCCATGAGCCCCATGTGCCTGCGACGCAAACGCGCACATACGTTTCGCCGGGGAGATTAACGCGCGTGGCCAATTGCTTGATGTATGTGCTTGCTCCGAATGCTTCTACCGTCAGATACCAGAAGACACTTGCGGCCGGGGTGTTTGTGCCGGTCGAGTTCGGTGAATAATAAGTGCCGGGAGCAACAACGGCATTGAAATCTTGCGACGCGCCTAACTGGACGCTTTGTTTGATACTGAGTTGCTGCGCGCCGTCGCCGCTGTTGCAGTTAGTTCAGACAGGTTGTTCGCGCTCGTCAGATCGCCGGCCCCGAACTGACCAGCAACATTGAAATCCAATCTGCCAGCGTGCCACTGCCGTCGATCTTGTCGACATTGATGGCGATAAACGCACCATCATAGTAGGTCGCAACGCCTTCCATCCACTTGGTTGTATCCATTTCGACGTCGCCCGAATGCGCGCGCCGATCTGATAGGCCAGACCGCACACGACCGCAAGGGCAAGCATTCCCAGGGGCATCTGGCTCGATATGCCGGCATCCTACAGGCCGACGCCTATGACGCCTACAACCAGCTCTATCTGGCCGGGCGCCAGCCCGAGCCGATCCGGGAAGCTGCCTGTTGGCCGCATGGAAGGCGCCCGTTCTTTTCCATGACCGACATCGGAGAGAATGGGCGGGGCAAGGGCGCCCGGAAATCCCGCTCACTCCGATCGCGATTGAGGTCGTGCGGCGGATCGACGCGCTGTTCGAGACCAAACGCTCGATCGGGGCAAGAGCGTCGAGGAGCGCCTTAAGGTGCGGCAGATGTTGAGCCAGCCCTTGATCGAAGACCTGCAGGTCTATATGCGCGAACAGCTCGCCGAACTGTCCCGCAGCCATGACCCGGCCAAGGCGTTCGACTACATTCTCAAGCGTTGGGCGAGCTTCACGCTGTTCCTGGAGGAGGGGCGAGTTTGCCTCTCGAACAACGCCGCCGAACGAGGCTTGCGAGGCATCGTACTTGGCCGGAAGTCCTGGCTGTTCTGCGGATCTGATCGCGATCGACGGCGTGCGGGCTGCCATGTACAGCCTGATCGTCACAGCGAAATTGAACGGCGTCGACCCGCAAGCCTGGCTGGCCGATGTTCTTGCCTGCATTGCCGCCCATCCGGCTCATCGCCTCGACGAACTTCTGCCCTGGTACTGGACGCCAGCGCTTTCCGCTCAAGCCGCATGACCACCCAACAAGGTCCATCACGTCACCACCATTACCAAGGTCGCGAAGGACCTCGGTGAAGATGAGGATTGGTTGTGGGACATTGCCAACGAGATGGAGATCGAGGGGACGGCGTCATCTGAGTCTATGGCATCGGAGAAGACGGCGTCTAGGCGTTTACCTACTTCGGAATCGAGAACCTCATCGAAGCTCATCAAGTTCTATAAAGACAACCCTGGACTACTCAGGCGGTAACCCCGGCGGCCTACGCCGAATGGGTACCATGAAGCAATTGTTCGGCCGTATCCGTCGGTATCAACGGCTAGGCAAGCCACGGTCCGCGCATCAATGGAATCGATCAAGCTCATTCGCGGCATTCGCACGGCAGCGATACGGCAAGCTATCGTCACCGCGGCAAAGTTGATCGCGTTCAGGCGCATCGATACCCAACAATCGGATGCGCCTGCCGCGGATTTCGAGAGTGTCACCATCGATAACGTTGGCCCGGCCTACTATCTCGGTCGCGCTTGCGGGCGCAGAGCTCAGCGCCGCGATTGCAGACCCACGCGCTGCGAACCGACGCCCATGGCGATCCCCAAGGCTTGCGCTGCCTCGCTCAGATGCCGGTTGATGGCCTCGGCGCGTGGCATGCCGCCGGTCATGGAGCTGATCAGCAGCGGCGGCGCATGGTCTTGCTCAGCAGCGAGGCGCGCAGCTCGATTTGCGTCAGGTCCAACCGGGCAATGCGCAGTGCTCCCAGCCGGCTGCGACCGTGGCCGGGGCCGCTCGCCGATCCAACACGATGTCCAGATGGTCGTCCTTGCGCCGGCCCAGGGCGGTGTCGCTCCTGCTCGCTCCATCCGTCGCATCGGACGACGGCGTTGCGTCGGATCGGACCGCGGCAGCGCGCACGCCGCCGCTCCCGCGCGTTCAGGGCGGCGCATGCTGGCCTCCTCCCGCAGGGTCGCTTCGGTAGCGGCTGGCCGAGGTCTGGTAGTACTGCGCGCGGATGGCCGCCATGGCCTCGATCAACGGTCCCCACGGGTCCGGAAAGCGTTCTTCCGCCATCACCCGGTGCAGCATGCGCGTATAGCCGGCCAGTTCGTCATTGAGGAACTCTACCACAGGCATAGCTGGATAGCGCTGCAGCAGCAGGATCGCCGCGTTGTCGGCCTCGCCGGCCCACCCGTCCTTGTCGCGTCCATGCAGATCGTTCTGCAGGCGCCCTATCGCGGAGATGAGTCGCAGGACCTGGCGAAAGGCCGGACGCGCGCGCAAGGTCGCCATGTTCAGCCCCCACAGCAACGACAGGCAACAGAACACGTTCGCGTAGGCGATCGAATCGATGCCGTTGTGCAGGTACTCGGCGTAGGACCAGCGTTCCCCCCCTGCCGCCTGCGCGTGTCCGGCGCGCAGCGCCGCGCAGTAGCACCGGGTATCCTCGAGAAGCTGAGCATAGTCGCGACGATCGTAGGCGAGCGCGGCCAGCGAGGCACGCAGCACAGCGCAGCCCTCGAATCCGGGGAGCGCGCACGGCTCGCCCTGCCCCAGCGCCTGTTCCACCGCCGCGACCTGCTCCGGCGCGATCAGGCCAAGGTCGTTGCAATCGTCGAGCCAGAACAGCAGCGCCAGTTCGCGATAGAACGCCACGATCAGCGTTTCGTCCTGCGGATCGCGCCCGGTGCGGGCGCTCGTGTCGCGCAGGCTCGGGTGGATGCGCTGCAGGATGTACTGGCCGCCCCTGACCGCTTCCACGGCATGCTCGTCGGCGAACCCGGTCAGGGAACGCCCCCACTCCAGCACCTGCTGCCGCGCGCGTTCCGTCTGGATCATGGCGCCGCTCCTGTTCCCTCGGCCAGGACGCGCCGCCCCCAACGAAGCGCCAGCCACAACCCAGCGAGTTCGGTCACGCGCACGACCCGAGTGGGGCAATACAGTTCCTTGCCGATCCACAGGGGCGTCTGCGACAATGCGTGCGCCGCATGGCGGACGAGCATCCACTCCAGCGCACGGGCCACCACCCGCGCGATGCGCCGGCGCCCTGTTGCCTCTTCGCTCCCGTCCATCACGTGTAACGCGAAAAGCGCATAGGCGGTTTCCTCGAATGTGGACGCGCGACCCGCGCCCCAGCCGCCGTCGTCACGCTGCGCCTGCAGTAGCGCCGACAGCGCACGCTCGTCGCGCCACTGGGGCTTGCCTTGCGCCAGCGCAGCGACCGCATGCGCGGTGGGATAGAGCCACGAAACGTGCCATTTTTCGTTGTCCCATAGACCATGCGGGTTGCGATTGGCCTCGACGTACGCGCTGGTGCCGGCGGCGGGCTTTCCCAAGAGTCGCAACGCATGCAGGGCATGGATGTTGGTCGACACCGAGGCATTGCGCTCGCCAGGGAACGTGACGAACAGCTCGCCGATTTCGAAACGGCGCAACGCATCGACCGCCGGGGCGCGGCCTGCAAGGTGAAGGACGCACAACGCAACGGCGGTGTCGTCCGCATCGGCCGCGAAGTGCAAGGCGGGGCCCAGACCGCGCACGCCCAAACGGGCGTCGAGCTGCGCGACGATCACGCGGACCGCCTCAGCGAGCGCGGGATGGGCGAACAGCCCTGCCAGATGCAGGGTGTACAGCGACCAACATGGCTCGAACACATTGATCGGCCAGACGTTGGGAACGACACCTTCGATGCCGCTGCGCGTCGCCCGTGATGCCATCTCCAGATACGCGTCGGCGCGCCATATCTGCGGCGTACGCCCCCGTGGCACGGCGTGCGCACGCCAGGCGGCAGTGGCCGCCGGACTGATGCCGATGCTGCCGTCGTCATCCGGGCATGCGGTGGTCGGCGACGTCCCCCAGGCTTCCCAGGAGTGCAGCAACGGATGGCCGCTCGGCAACATCGCCGCCGCCCCCAGCTTGACCAGGCACGCTTGCCGCAATGGCAACAGCGCTCGATGGCGCGGAAGCGCCACGCCACCCAGCAAGGGTGCGGCCTCAGCGCAAAACTGTGGCAGGATCAGCTCCGCGCCGATCGGCGCGTCTTCCGGCACCGCATGCGCGTAGGGATCGGGTTCGCGCTGGAGGAACCGGGTTGCAGCCTGGACTGCGTCGGCAGCACCGGGAAGAGGATCGGCACGCTGCAATGCCAGTAACGCTGCCCACGTGGGCGCATGGCGAAACAGCGGGAAGTCCGCGCTTCCCCATCCGCCGTCGGCCTGTTGCTGCGCGATGAGCCACGCGTATGCGTCCTGCCGACCGGTGACGTTGCCGTGGAAGCGCAGCGCTCGCGCCGTGTCGTAGACAGACGGACCGACGCTGCCGCCATCGCTCATTTCGCTCAGCAGGCGGCGCAAGTCGGAAATGATCTGTCCGGACAGCGCGTTCACGCGGGATGTTCCTTTTGCAGAGGGTCGACGAAAACCGGAATCGGGCAGACGCCGCACATGTCGCCGCAGGCCCGTCGTATAGGCAGCGCCGGACTGCCACCGTGCTTCGGCGCGGCGACCCGATGCTGGCGCCGGTCCGCTGCATAGGATTGCGCACAGCGCGCCGCGGCAGGCAACCGCTGCAATCGGCGCCGCGGACTCATCGCAGCGGCACAGGGCGACACCGGCGCGCTCATGCGCATGGCGCGTGCTTGAACAGATACGCGTTGGCCCGCTGTAGGAGTTGCGCCAACCGTTCCGTACGCGGCCCCAGCGGTGCGATGGCCTCCCCGGCATCGCGCAAAAGATCCAGCGCGAACTGACGTGCTGCCTGCACTCCCATGATCGACGCGCAGGTCGGCTTCTGCGCCGCCGCGTCCTTGCCGGCGGTCTTGCCCAGCGTCGCCGTATCCGCTGTCACGTCGAGAATGTCGTCGATCACCTGCAACGCCAAGCCGAAACAGGCGCTGTAGTGATCGAGCGCACAGTACAGCGCAGCGTGCGCGGCATCCTCCGCGATAGCGCATAGCGCGCCCATGCGAACGGACGCGCGCACTAACGCTCCGCTCTTCATCCGGTGCATCTCCACGATCTTGTCCAGCTCGACGTGCTTTCCAACCAGCGACAGATCCATGGCCTGCCCGCCTGCGGCACCCTCGGCTGACACTGCCTGTGCCAGTTCGCGCACGAGCGCGATACGGTTGTCGCCCGGCGCATCCAGGCTCGCCAAGGTCAGGAAGGCGTGCGCCTGCAGCGCATCGCCGACCAGGATCGCAGTAGCTTCGCCGAACTTGACTTGCACGGTCGGAAGGCCGCGGCGAAGCACGTCGTCGTCCATCGCGGGCAGATCGTCGTGGACCAGGGTACAGGCGTGCATCATCTCGATGGCGGCGCCCACGTCGTCGAGCATGTGCGCCGGCGTGTCGGCCAGTGCGCCGGCAGCCAGACAGAGCAAGGCGCGGGTGCGCTTCCCGCCATGCAAGGTGGCGTAGCGCATCGCCGCCATCAGCTCGGCCTCATGTTCGGCGCGGAGAAGACGCGCCAGCACGTGTTCGACCCGCTTTGCGCCGTCCTGCATCCAGATCTCGGGCAACAGCCCGCCGGATGCGCCGCGCGCCTGAGCGCCCAATTCGCCCAGCGCGTTATCACCAGTTCTGTCGTTCGGTGGCGTGGAACCGGTCTGCATGTTCTTCATGTCCTTGTTCCCTGTTAGGCGAGCCGCCGCGGTGTTGTCGGCGTCGCACCGTGCGCGCGGGCCGAGTGCAGCAATGCCGCGCGTCGCCGGCGCCGCTGCCTCGCCGCAGAGGCATGCGATGCCAGCTCAGGAGAATCCGATGCGGATAGTCATGGACGGATGTCCGGTCGGGTAATAGCGCTGGCCTCTTTCGACGCCGCTCAGCAACCGTGGCCGCGCCCCGGCGTCGTGCATGGTCAGCGCCAAGGCGATGCAGAACTGCACCAGTTCCAGCCATGCCAAGTGGTAGCCGATGCAGACGTGTGGGCCGGTACCGAACTGCAGCATGTCCACCGGCCGGATCGGCTCGGTGCGTTGCAACCACCGCGCCAGGCGAAACTGATCAGGCGCGTGGTGCAGCAGCGCCGAGGTGGAGAAATGCAGCAGCGGGATGCACAGATCGGTGCCCGCGGGAATGCGCCGTTGGCCGAGTTGCAATTCACGCAGTGCGCGGCGCACCAGGAGCGGCGTCGGTGGATGCACGCGCAGCGTCTCGCGGAACAGCGCCTCGGCGACCGGACACTGCGCCAGGTCCGCGTGCCGGGTCGGCACCGCGCCCACGCGTTGCGCCTCCTCGACCAGGGCGTCCCACAGCCCAGGCTGCCGCGCTAGCTCGATCACCATCCAGGCCATCGTTGAGGCGGTGGTGTCGTGGCCACCAAGCAGCAGCAAGCGGATATTGGCGACCAGGACCTCATCGGAGAGCGCATCGTCGCTGCGATCGAAGGCGCTCACCATGTCGTTGATCAACCCGGTGCGCGCGGCATGTTCACGCGCGTCGCGGACGAACTCGCGCAACCGCGCATCGATCCAGTCACGGGCAGCGCGGCCGCGCCGCAAGGGCAGTCCGGGCAGGTCGACCGGGGGCGCGACGATCAACTGCAGCAGTTGCCGGTACTTGCCATGCCATTCCGGCAGGTCCTGCGCGGGGATACCCATGAGGCTGAAGATGAGCTTGAGCATCAGATCGCCGGTTTCGCGCAGGATGGTTATGTCGCCGCGGTCGCGCCACCTCTGCACCCGCGCCCGGATGACGGGCGCGAACAGCTCGCCGATGCCGGCCTGGGTCAGCCCCACAGGCAGCAACGCCGCCTGGATCGCATCGCGCGCCTGCCGGTGCGCCCCGCCATCCTGGGCGACCAACGTTCCGCCAAACAATTCGGGCGCGATATCTTCGATCAGCGCCGAGGACACGTCCTTGTGCCGGAGCAGTGCGAACGCATCCGGATCCAGACTGGTCACCATGTGTCCGGCAGGGCCGAAGTCCAGCCAGAACTGGCTGCCCAGCGTCCGTTCCGCGCGCCGCAGCAGGCGCGGCAGGTCGCAGACGACGACGGGAAGATGCCCGACCAAGGGGAAAGCGCCGGGCACGACCGGGATGTCGTGCCGCAGCCGATGCCGACGGTTCAGCGGGTTGAGCAGCATGCCCATTAGCATCGCGCCGACGCGGCCGCTTCGGCGGTCTCGCCGGAAGGCCGCACGGCGCGGCTGTTGCCACCGTCGGCGTACGTCGGCACATGCGCCAGCATGCCGCCGTCGATGCACACGACCTGGCCGGTGATGAACGCTGCATCGTCGGAGAGCAGGAACGCCACCAGCGCGGCCACGTCCTCGGGGCGGCCGACGCGCGGCAGGAGCTGGTGCCGGCGCAGATGCCGTTGCATGCACTCGTCCAGCTTGGCGAGGAGACGCTCGGTCATGATGAGACCCGGCGCAACCGCGTTGCAGCGGATCTGCGCATGACCGTACTGGGTGGCGAGCGAGGCCGATAGCATGTTCATCGCCGCCTTCGACGTGGCGTAGGACGTCAGCGCGGTGTCACCGCTGAGCCCCTGGCACGACGACATGTTGACGATCGCGCCACCGCCGCGGGCGATCATCCGTGGTATAGCCTGCCGGCAGCAGAGCAACGTGCCGCGCAGATTGGTTGCCATGGTCTGATCCCAGACCGCCAGGTCCAAGTCGAGGATCGCGCGGTCGTGCGGAGTCAGATGCATGGCGCCCGCGTTGTTCACCAGCAGGTCGACCGCACTGAAGTGCCGCTCCGCCGTCTCGAACAGCGCTGCCACCGCCTGCGCCTCGGCGATGTCAATGGCCAGGGCCAGTGCGTGGCCCGCCTCGGCCGCGATTTGCGCCGTGCAGGCCATGGCCGCCGAGCCATCGATGTCGGCTACCACCACTCTGCCGCCCTCGCGCGCGATGGCGAGGGCGCATGCCTTGCCGATACCGGCCCCGGCGCCGGTCACCACGGCCACCTTGCCCTCAAACCGTCCCATGGTGTCCTCCTGGATTGCGTTGGTTTCTCGCGGCATGCCGCTCTGCCTCCGCCGGAGAAGGCGCACTGTCGGCGCTGGCGCGCTCGTCATCGCCAGCTTCCCTTCCAATGACCCGGATGGCGGCGACCGGGCACTGGCTGGCTGCGAGCCGCACGGCGGCGTGCAGCGCCTGCGGTAATGTCCCCCCGCACACTTCTGCCACGCCGTCCGGTTCGCGCTGACGAAAAGTGCCCGGTAGCGTCAGCACGCACTGTCCGCTGGTTCCGCACAGATCCTGGTCGACCACGACGCGCATCTCAGCCGCCTGCGCACGCAGCCGGACCGGCAGCGTGCGAAACGTCCTAAGGAACGCGGAGGGCTCCCGGGTCGGCTGCTCGGCCAATGCCAGCGTGGGGAAGCGCGCCTGAATTCGCGGCAAACTCTCGGCCAACTGCACCCGGGCCAATTGCGCACCGAGGCAGAAGTGGATGCCGTGGCCGAAGCTCAGCATGATCTTCCCGTCGGTCGTCATGCCAGGACTGGTGCCGTAGAACCGCGCGGGATCGAAGCGGTCGGGATCGGCGAAGGCGTCAGGGTCGCGATTGCCGGACGCGATCAGCACGCGCACGTCCGCGTTCTTCGGGATCACCACGCCGCCCAATTCGATGTTGCGCTGGGCGATACGCGGAATGGAGCTGAACATGGCGGGCGCGTCGCAGCGCAGGACTTCTTCGACGAATGCCTTCACCCCCATGGCGTCTCCCTGCAGCCATTGCCGCTGTTCGGGATACGCCAGCATCGCTAGGACCGCATGGTCGATGGTCGCAGCAGTGGTGGCGAAGCCACCCAGCAGCATGCCCCACAACATGCTGATCAACTCCGCATCCGACAGCGTGTCGGCATCCTCGTCGTGTGCGCCGACTAGCATCGACACGATGTCGTGGCGGGGATCGGTGCGCTTGCGCTGTATGAGACCGCCGAAGTAGGCCTTCACTCTGGCACTGGCCTCGTCCGCCGCGGCGAGCCGGGAATCGCTGGCGTGCGGGCTCAGGCCTTCCAGAATGGCGCCGATGCCGGCGGCGAGCCCGAAGATGTCGTCCCGGGGCATGCCAAACAGTTCGGCGAAGACCAGCATGGGCAAGGCCAGCGCGAATTCCCGATGCAGGTCCACGGCCTCCCCGCGCTCCAGCGCGGGCGCCATGCCGTCCAGGCGTGCCGCGACGATGCGCACGATGCGCGGCCGCAGGTTGTCGATCTGGCGCATGGTGAAATCGCGCGAGATCAGCCGGCGCAGACGCGTATGCGTTGGTGGGTCCTTCATCGCTAGCGTGGAGGCCAGCAGATTGAGCGACAGGCTGGTCGCCGCATGCGGAAAATAGCGCGCCAGTTCGCCCGGCGCCGGCCCCCGAAACGCATCGCCCGTGGCCTTGAGCGCCCAGTAGATGTCAGTGTGGCGGCTCAACAGAAAGAGGCCCGACGCCGCGCGATGCACCGGATCGTGCTCGCGCAACCACCGCATGAACGGATACGGGTCGTGGATGCACGCCGGCGACGCCAGTTCGGCGAAGGCGTCCCGGCATGCTGCCGTTGTTTCTTGCACGTCCATCTTGGTTACCTGTTGGCTGGCTGATCTGACCGGTGCGCGGCAGGCGCGCCGGCAAATCGCGGAGACGATCGCGATCCCCCAGCGGCGTCCGCACCTCACCAGAGCACCGGGAACTCCTCGAACCCGCCAGTGATGATCTCCTTGCGCAACTTCAGTTCTTCGGGCGCCACGGCCAGGCGCAGCGCGGGAAAGCGCTGGAAGATCGAACCGAACACCGCCTTGAGTTGCAGCCTGGCCAGCGGCCCGCCGATGCAGGAGTGCGGCCCGTAGGAGAACGCCAGGTGCGGCTTTTCCTGGCGTCCGATGTCGAAGATTTCCGGGTCGTCGAAATGGCGCGGATCGAACGACGTTGCCGGCAGGCCGATGAGCACCTTGCTCTCCGCGGGAATATGCACGCCCGCGACGGTCACGTCGGTCCTGGGATAGCGCATGATGCCGTCCCAGCCCGCGCCCGGCGGGTACATGCGCAGGATTTCCTCCACCGCCTTGTCCACCAGGGATGGATTGCCGACCAGGCGTTCGCGCTGTTGCGGATGCCGGAACATGGCCAGCAGGCCGCATTCGGTCTGCGCGACGGTGCTCTCGTGCCCCGCCACCAGCATGCCCGCCGCCAGGCCGATCGCTTCTTCCTCGGTCGCCTCGCCCTGGTCGACCGCCGCGAGCAGATCCGTCAGCAGGTTGTCGCCCGGATCCTGGCGCTTGTCCCGCATCTTGCAGCGAATGTAGGCGCGCAGTTCTTCCCAGGCCAAGCGCGATGCGCTGCGCGGGCCGCTTTCATGCTGGTGCGTCATCACCTCATCGGACAGCCGGGCGAAAAAGGCGTGATCCTCGTAGAGCACGCCCATCAGCGCGCTGATGACCATGGCCGGAAGCGGAAAGGAGAGGTGGCGCCGCAAGTCGGCGGGCTGGCGCTGGGCCGTCAGGTTCTCGAACAACTGCGCAGCGATCGCCTCGACATGCGGCGCCAGCAGCTTCACCCTGCGGCTGCTGAAGGCCGGCGCCACGAGCGTGCGTAACCGGGCATGCTCGCCCCCCTCGTGCGATACCAGCCACCCCGGCGAACCGAGAATTACCGAATCCGGGGTGAACGCCGTCGGCGGTATTCCCGCCGGCCGGAACGCCGCGTCGGACAGCGCCGCCTTGGCCTCGTCGTAGCCAGTCACCCACCAGCCTTCGTGCCCTGACGGGAAACGCACGCGGTGGATCGGACCGTTGGCGCGTATCGCCAACATCTCGGGCGAGGGCTCAATGTGATCGACGCGCCACATCGGCAGCGTCGGCAGGGGTTGTTCGGACACGGTGGCACTTCACTCTCTAAGCGATGAAAGGGCGGAAGGTGCCCGCAGGCGCTGCGGGCAGCGGCTTCACGTGCGCTTGCGTTCACTTCTGTTCGTCGATGATGATCGGCGGGGAAGGCAGCCGAATCCTAGGGCCTCAAGTTGGCTTTAGCCATCTACCGAATCTTGTAGTAACCCCCTGAGCTAAACGCCTGGTGGTTCTAAAAATATGCGGAAAACTCTCTCGCCACGCGCTACCATACGGAAGCCTATTTCCGATGGGTCTCCGCCTATGTTGGTTGGCTACATGCGCGTGTCGCCGGACTCCGATCGTCAGAACCTGGACTTGCAGCGCGATGCGCTGCTCGCCGCCAGCGTTGATCCGCGTCCCCTGTTCGAGGATCACGCCTCGGGCGAAGGATGACCGCATTCGGCTTGGCGCGGGCGCTCGCTGTCGCACCTGATCGCGATCGTGAGCTCGCTCGGACAATCGAGTGGCATTCCGCTCCCTGAACGAGAACCTGGACACCACGACGCGCTCGGGCGAATTCCTGTTCCAGGTGCGGCGCGCTCGCGCAATATGAGCGGGCTTTGATCCAGGAGCGTGTTGCAAGCCACTTGCGCACGTTCATGTTGCCGCGTGCGCCAAATTCGCGAAGAACGTTCTCGTCGATCAAGTACGCGGTCACGGAATCCAGCGCGGCGCAACCTCGCCCGTCACGGCTTCGTCATCGAACCCAAGGTCCGCTAGCTCGCCAGCACCCGATTCAGACTCAGGGGGACAGGCACTCTCGCTCGGGATACGCCTTGGCCTGTTCGGCCGCGCCTCAACCTGATCACGCGTCAGCGATGGAAAATCGTCGACAATCTCCTCAGCGATCGCACACGGGCGAGGGCGACCACCATGTAGACGAGAATCTTGGTGTTTTACATGGGTTCGTTACGATCACCTCCGACTTGTACCCATCGGCGGCGTTCATCGAAACGATGAAGACGGCTTTTGAGGTCGGCGGCGACCTTGCCGAGATCAAGGACTAGTTCGCCAAACGCGACTCGGTGCGCGTAAGGAGAGCTGCCGGATCGCCTCATACAGGCGCCGCCGGGGTGAGATCTCTAAAGGTCCATGAATGCCTGGCTCAGCCCGCAGGAGAATAGCTACGGAAACACCAACCCAACAGCAGCTCGACGGATTGAAGCGGCTGAGTGAAATCGCGAACTTCGAAATCGTCACGTCAAAAGAGGAAGCGGAGAACCTCTACGGGAACGACTGAGACTGGCAGTTTTCTAGCCTATTGACTTGGGTTTTATCTCGACGAGCGCCAGCGGAGAGCCTCCTTGTACATACCACTCCACTTTCGAGACGACGACATCGAGAACATTCGAGCAACAATCCGCTGCGCCCGATTGGCCAACCTGGTCACAGCGACATCAGATGGGCCAATTGCGACGCCTCTTCCGCTCTTCCTCGATGAGAGCGAAGGCGAACACGGTGCGCTGTACGGGCACCTGGCGAAGGGCACTCCGCAATGGCGCACGGCGCCGATCGGAGAAGCTCTGGCGATCTTTACTGGCGCAGAGGCTTATGTGACGCCATCCTGGTTTCCCAGCAAGCGACAAGCTGAACGTGTGGTGCCGACATGGAATTACATCGCGGTCCACGCCCATGGGCCGATTGAGTTCTTCGAGGATCCTACTCGCCTGCTTGAGATTGTAACACGTCTGACGAATATCCATGAGACGTCACGTGCGACGCCCTGGGCCGTCAGCGATGCTCCCGCGGATTTCATCGCCGCCCAGTTGCGTGAAATCGTCGGCGTGCGCATCCCGATCACCACGGTCGAAGGCAAACGCAAGATGAGCCAAAACCGCCCCGCGCCTGATCGCATTGGTATCGCCGCCGGACTAGCAGCGAGCAAACTGGCACGGGACCAGGAAGTTGCAGCTCTTATCTTGGTTCAGGACTGAGACGATGATGTGCATGACCCGCCAACAGCGACGCTCGACGGAGGGCGATCTTACATCTACAGCTCTCACAGACTTCAGGGGTCGGGCCATCAATTACCTCGCGAAATTCACGAACGGAACAGTCGGGCTTGCCGCACTGGTTAGACACTTGTCAGTATTCTGACAGAGGCACAATCTCGTGTCAGGCCCCGAACAACGCACATAGTAAGCGTCGAGACTTTCGAAAGCCCATTCGGCTTTGTGACTTTCCCGGCACCGCCTGGGATGGCCATAGCTGAAACAAATCGATTACCGGACGATGACGTGCCCCAGGTTCACGCATGAGATTCGCCATTGTAGCACAATAGTCGATGACGCCAATGCGGCGTTGCAAACCGTCAAAGCTATGTTGAGCGGCTTCAGCCGCGCGATCATCGATATGGATAGGTTTCGAGAGGAGTTTGAGCTCCCTTTCTCCATTCTTTTCCGCAACCTGGATATGTCGAAAAATGAAATCGAGCTCATGCATGGCAAGGATGGCGCCATTTTTCACGACACCTACGAGGCGCGCTCCTGCTGTCCGCTTCGCTAGTCGACATTCGAAGGGGTGAGTCGGTGATCGAGTTCTTTCGTCACTCGGCCCAACCACTGGCTCAGTTCGAGTACTCGCGCCAAATGCCACGATTCGATCGCTGCCCATTGTCGAGTACATGTTTGTCTTCCGCTTGGCACGATGCTTGCTGAAGATCATTTGCTCCAATGGGCGAGGAAGAACTGCAAGGGCTTGGAAAAGCAAGATGAGCACAAACGCTTTAATTGGCGTCATTCCGAGCACCGATGTTGTGAAACGTGCAGCGCGCATCGGTGCGGAAGTCAAAAATATCAAGCTATCAGGCGAACTACCGGATCACACGATCGCCGCGATCAACAGCCTATTGCTCGAGCACAAGGTGATCTTCTTCCGCAATCAAGGACATCTCAATGACGCCGAGCAGGAGCGCTTTGCCGCTCGTCTCGGAAAGCTAGTGCCACATCCGATGCTCGGTGCTACCAAGGGGATGGGGTCGCTGCTCGAACTGGACTCCACTCGCGGCGGCGGTCGCGCCGACGTTTGGCATGCGGATGGAACCTTCGCCGACGCCTATCCCAAGATTTTGGTGCTGCGGGCCGTTGTAATGCCAACGTTCGGAGGCGACACTCTGTGGTCGAACACAGCCGCCGCTTATCTTGGTTTGCCGCCGCCGCTACAAAGGCTTGCCGAGGGCCTGTGGGCCGTTCACAGCAACGTCTTCGATTACGCCGGGATCGCGCGTGTCCGCGAGGTCGACAAGAAACACTTTGACGAGGTGTTCACCAGAACGGTTTTTGAGACCGAGCATCCCGTCGTACGCGTCCATCCCGAAACAGGCGAGCGGACGCTAGTGCTCGGCGCCTTGGTGAAGCACTTTGTTGGGATCCCCAAATACGACGGACAAAAGCTGTTCGATCTGCTCCAGTCTCACATCACCGCGCCCGAAAACACTGTGCGCTGGAACTGGTTAGAGGGCGATATTGCGATATGGGATAACCGCGCAACGCAGCATTACGCAGTCAACGATTACGGGGACCAGCATCGCGTCGTACGTCGGGCTACGATCGAGGGCGACGTGCCTGTCAGCGTCGGTGGCCGAAGCAGTGTAACGCGGCTGAAGGTGACCAAATAATTGCACGTCGACGCCAGCGCTCTCGCGTCTGAAAATGAGAAAACCTGGTAATCGAGTTGTTTCGGCAGACGCGGAACACACTTTCCGACACGATATCTCAGCTCTTAGCGCCAACTCGGCAGCGCCCAAGTTTGATCTCCGCAACTAATTAGCGTCAACCAACCGCTTCGGAAAACCTTGAGCGTCACTGTCCTTCCTCAGCGGCCGGAACGTGGCCTTGACGTTTCAGTTTAGAAAATCCTCGATCCGTGGCCATAAAGCGCGCCAACATGGGCGCGATGAGTTTAGTCGGATCGACCACTTGACCACCCTGACGCTTAAGCGCTTCTGCATATGCGATGAGATCACGATGCACGGCCGCAGGCAACTCCGTACTCACTTTGACGGGCTTGTCGTCTGGAAGCTCTCCTATTTTGAGTCTTGGCATGTTGTCAGCCTCTATACGGCGTAAGTATGAGGTCACGATTGACAAGAACACGAACCGGGAAGCCCGGTCGTACGGTCAAAGTAGGCTGGATGTTGAGACTGCGTCGAACCACCTGCTGTCCAGTTTGATTTAGTGAGTCGGAGGCGCCGTGTCGCAATGCCTGGATGATCGCGCTGTCGTTGCTATTTGTGTCCGAACCTGCCCCTAGTTCGGTACCGACCGCCAGAAACGTCGATAGTGCCGCAGCCTTGAAGAGTTCGCCCCAGTGATTGTCGACCTGGTCTTCGAGGCCTGCGTATCCTGCGGTGTCAGCGCCAGGCTGCCGCTCTAGAACGATTGAACGTCCATTCGGCATGATCAGCCGTGTCCAGACGAGTAGCACACGGGGCTGGCCGAAAGTGACTTGGCTATCGTAAATGCCGATCAGACGCGCTCCCTGAGGCACAAGAAGAAAGCGGCCGGTCGGCGTGTCAAAAACATTCTCGGTGACCTGCGCGGTGATTTGGCCTGGCAGGTCCGATCGGATCCCAGTGATCAGCGCTCCCGGAATTACCGTTCCAGCCTGCACGATGTAGGGTGAAGCGGGCTTAGCGACGCGGTCAGGGCTTACAGTGCGACGGTCTACCGAAGCGTTTACGAAGGCAAGCTTGCGGTCCTGACCGTTTTGCGCAGATCCATCGTCGCCAGTGCTCGTTGCGCTCGTCGGCACGACACGGTCGCCTCCAACCGCCGCAGTGGTGGGCGGACGCACTTCTCGTCCATTAGTCGCGGCAAACAAATGGCTGATGCGGGCTGCCTCAGTCTCTTGGTCCCGGCGCTGCTGTTCCGGATCGCCACCGATCGTCGGCGACTGGCCTTGAGCGGCAAGGATCGGTCGACCGAGGTCCCCAGGGAGCGGCGGACCAAGTTGCGGAATTGGCTGGCGCGGAACGCCAGCATAATCCTTCGGCAGCGTCGTAATGCCGTCGGCAACATTGTGATGATCGGTACTGTAAAGCTCGTCGACCGGCGAGTTTCGCGGACGATTGTTCTGCAGCGACCACAACACAGTTCCACCGACGACGAGCAATGCAACGGCGCTTCCTCCGGCCAGGACTTTTCGCGACAATCGTGTCACACGCGGATGCTCTGCTCTCAAGCGGAAGCTTTCGGACTGCTCCACTTGTGTCTCCGGCGGAACTGCTTTCTGGTGATCGCTTCCATTCGGGGTGTTCATGACGACGGCCTCCCGTCGGTCCTGACAATCCTGACCTTCTGCTGGTGCTCACCGCCGAGCCGGAGTTCGGCAGCTGCAAACAGCCGATCAACGATCAGCACGTTGCCGTACGCGCGATAGTTGACGAGCCCGGTCTTGCCGTCCGGGCCGATGACGAAGAGCGGGGGCATCTCGCCCTGTACGATCCCCTGCGGGAATTCGACATAGACCTTGCGGCCATCGTCATACACGGCGAGCGGCCGCCAGGGAGGACTGTCCCCTTCGATGGCATAGCGGGATATGCGCTGGGCCGGATCCGGAAGAATGGATTTCAGCGCGACTGAACGGGATCGTTCGCGCGATGTTTTCGGATAGTACCAGGCAACAGACGGCATGTATGGCCTCTCCCGGGAGCGGAGCTCGATCAGGTAGGTGCGCCGATCGGTATTGACGACCAGGTTGGTCTCGATTGACGCGCGTGTTGGTTTGACCAGGATGTGGACGCGTCGCGTGTCGCCATTCCCGCTCTCCGTATCTCCTACGACCCAGCGTACGGTATCTCCGGCCGCGATGGGGCCAGATCCCGTCAACTGCTCTCCTTCCTCGAGTGCAATATCCGTGATCTGCCCGGGTGCGGCATAAACCTGATAGAGCGCACCGGGACTGTAAGCGTAGATTTGCGCCGCGTTGAAATACCCGCGTTTGCGCGGTTCGACCCTGGCTGCGCTGTTTGCCGTCTCAACCCGGCTCACGGGTTCGGGCTCTTCCTTCCCGGCCGATTTGCCGCCGAGAGCTGGCTTCCAGAGCGGTGGAACGTGAAGCGGCCGCGACCTGTCGTCCAGAGCCGCTGGAGCGGCCGGCAGCGGCGGGACCTCCGCGTCATAGCTGATCTCCGGCGGTATATAGGTCGCGCACCCGCCAAGCGCTGACGAACAAAGCAAGAGCACGGACAGGAGCGCTCGCTTTGAGGTCCCGAACTCGGACCGGGGCGAATTGGGCCTGCTTTGCTGAAGAAAACATTTCGAATGAACGTCAGACGGCGTCTTGGTCACTGACCCAACTCCTTTGACCAGTTGATGGCGCGGACGTACACGCCAAGGGGATTCTTGCGCAGGCGCTCGACATCGCGCGGCGTCTCGATCACGATCGAGAGAATTGCAGTCCAGCGCTCAGTCGAGCTCAACGAGCCGTTGTCGTAGATGCGCTGGGTCCACGCGACCCGAAAGCTTTCCGACGACGCGCGAATGACGCTCGAGACGTCGACGGAGATTTGCGCCTTGCCCAGCTTGGCGAAGGGGTCATTGTTGCGCGCGTAGTCGTTGAGCGCCGCGGCGCCGCGATCGGTCGTAAAATCATAGGCCCTGAGCCAGTTTTGGCGCAGAACGATGCCGTCGGCCGGTAGACCTCTGACATCCTCAATAAAGCGCGCCAGATGGTAGGCAATCTGCGCATCAGTGGGTTGATAGTCGATGTTAGCCGGCGCAACTCTTTGGGCTTGGCCGAGATGATCGACTTCGACCACCCAGGGCGTGATCAAGCCTTGGCTCGATTGCCAGACAAGACTACCAGCGAGACCGGCTGACAGCATGAGGCAGCCGAACGCCATCAACCGCCAGTTCTTGGCCTGCACACGAGCAGATCCAATGCGTTCGTCCCAAACCTGCGCTGCCTTTTGGTAAGGCGTGATCGGCTCGGGCATGCGCCCGTAGTGTACGGAAGGTCGTTTGAACATCGATGGTTGCCCCTGAGATCAAGTAATCGTTTTCGAGTCGAGCGGTGTCTGCATTTGAGACGCTCGTGCAGTGAGCGGCGAAGGTACAATGCTGCGTGTCAGCGCTCTCCTTCAGACAAATCGACGGAAGAGCCGCTGCCACCGTGATCGCCCGAGCGGACCGCGTGGCCCGCTGCCGACGCACCGTGCCGAATAGTCTCGGCACGCTTCATGCGGCGCGCCCAATCAGGCTGCCCTTCAGCCGAGGTGCTCGCGGCCTGCTCGCCCGCTTGCCTACCCCCGAAGGCAGCCGCCGCACGACGCAGGGGACTCATGGCAGCTGAAGTGCCAGCCTCCGCGACGCCGGCAAGGCCACCGCTTCGATAGGCGGCTGATGCTCCGCTCACGAGGGCGCCGCCACCGCGCGCCGCGCCTGCAACCGCGCCGCCAGCGAGACCAACACCGCCGGCGGCAACACCTGCGCCCGCCGCAACAATGCCGCCGGCAGCAAGGCCTGTTCCAATCGCGGCACCGGCGCCGAGTTGGGGTCCGCCTGACACCAGGCCGTTTGCGATACCCGGACCGAAGATACCGAGGCCCAGCAAGGAGAGCGCCGCGAGCACCAGCGTCATTGCGTCTTCAATGGTTGGCTGAGCGCCGCCAAAGCCAGCAGTGAATTGCGAGAACAGGGTCGAGCCGATGCCGACGATGATGGCAAGGACCAGAACCTTGATCCCTGAGGATACGACGTTTCCCAAGACCCGCTCCGCCGCAAAGGCAGTCTTGCCAAACAGACCAAACGGAATGAGCACGAAGCCGGCTAGCGTCGTGAGCTTAAACTCGATCAGGGTGACAAAGAGCTGGATCGCCAGAATGAAGAAGGCGAGCAACACCACGACCCATGCGAACAGGAGAACGACGATCTGCACGAAGTTCTCGAAGAAACTGATGTAGCCCATCAGGTTCGAGATCGAGTCGAGCAGCGGACGGCCGGCGTCGAGCCCGACTTGGGCGATCTTTCCAGGTCTCAGGAAATCGGATGCGGAGAGGCTCGCGCCCGATGCTTTCAGCCCAAGACCGGCGAAGCTCTCGAAGACGATGCGCGCCAGACTGTTCCAGTTACCGATGAGGTAGGCGAAGACTCCCACGAAGAGTGTCTTCTTGACTAGGCGCGCGATGATGTCCTCGTCGGTTCCCCAACTCCAGAATAACGCGGCGAGCGTGATGTCGATCGCAGCAAGGGTCGTTGCGAGATATCCGACATCGCTACCCAGCAGCCCGAAGCCATTGTCGATATAACGCGTGAACGTTTCCAGGAACTGGTCAATGATCCCAGTACCAGTCATGGCTTGTTCGCCTCGGGTGTCGGCAGGTTTGGATATCCTTGCGGAATCCGGCTTTGATCCTTTTGGGCGGATATCGAGCTGATCGGGTCATCGTGGCCAGCTACGACGCCGTCTTTCCTGCCAAGGAAGCGGCGCCGGTTTTCCGCCCAAATCTGCTGGCAGTGGCGATAGCCTGCCGTCTCCTCCGGAGTGACGCCGCGACAACGTACGAGGTCAACGTTGGCTGCATCGGTCCTCTGCTCCGCCTTCGGCGCCGACCCAGACTCGTCGCGGCCACGCAGCTGAATCGTGCAGGCCGCGACGGCCACTAGGCCGATTGTCGTAAGCAGCAACAACCCCTTGAATGCCCTTACTTCGGTCATCAGTGGAACATCTGCACGTTGGAGAATTGATAGCCCTGTCCTGGCGTCAGGAAGCGTCTGAGCTGCTCTCGCCCCTGATCCTGAGCCGAAGCGCGCTGAGCCGCTTCGAGGCTCTGCGCCCTGCCCTGCGCCGCCGCGGCCGCTGTGAGATCGGCAAGTTGTTGCGCTTGAAGCGCGAGGATCTGGTTGCCGGCCTGAGTTGCCTGCAAGGCGCCACTGGCACTCTGGCTCGAGGTTACGAGGGCAGACGTCTGGATGCGATTGGTGTCGAGGTTGCCAACGATGCCGGCCTGGACACGAAGCGCGTCTTGCGTCGCGGCATAGGAATTTTGCCATCGCGATTGAGCGTTGGAGATCAGCAACTGGTTCGACTGGCTGCTGGTCGCCGGAGCATAGCTCGTCGAGAAGGCATGATCGATCTGCTGCACGTCGTAGGCAATGCGCTGGGCCTGGGCCAGTAATTGCTGGGTACGCTGGATCGATGATTGCAGTTGCTGCAGCGACGAATACGGCAGGTTTGCCAGATTCCTGGCCTGATTGATCAGCATCTGTGCCTCGTTCTGCAACGAGGTGATCTGATTATTAATCTGCTGGAGCTCCCGCGCAGCCGTCAGGACATTCTGGACATAGTTGGTGGGATCGAAGACGATCAGCGCTCGTGCGGGCAGCGTAACGCCAAGCATCAGCGCGACCGCGCCAGCGGTCGCCAATAGGCCAAGACGCCTCATAGGGATTTCTCCAGATTGACGAGATTGGGGATCAGGTCGAGCGCCCAGGCGACGTCACGGTGCTGGAGCCAGGCCGGCACGAAGCCGTCGGGTCCATGCTCGGCGATGAGGTGCGTGATGGCAGCCTGGTCTGTTTTGGAAGAAGCTGCGGTGAATGCGAGCGCAACCTCACCAAGGCCAAGCTCGAACATCCGATTGCCGCGACGAGACTGGCAATAATAGTCGCGCTTTGGCGTTGCCCGGCTCAGTAGCTCGATCTGGCGGTCATTGAGGCCGAAGCGGCGGTAGATGGCAGTGATCTGCGGTTCGATCGCCCGTTCGTTCGGCAGCAACAAGCGCGTTGGGCAGCTTTCGATGATAGTCGGCGCTATCGCAGAGCCATCAATGTCCGAAAGCGACTGGGTGGCGAAGATGACGGACGCGTTCTTCTTCCGAAGCGTCTTCAGCCATTCCCGGAGCTGCCCTGCAAAATCCTCGTCATCAAGGGCAAGCCAACCTTCATCGACAATCAGGAGTGTGGGCCGGCCATCGAGATGATCACCAATACGATGGAAGAGGTACGCCAGCACGGCCGGCGCAGCACTCGTTCCGATCAAGCCTTCGGTCTCAAAGGCCTGGACCGACGCCTCGCCGAGACGCTCGAATTCAGCATCGAGCAACCGCCCGGAAGGTCCGCCCAGGCAGTATGGTTGCAGGGCGCGCTTCAGGGAGTTCGATTGAAGCAGGACGGCTAAGCCCGTGAGGGTCCGTTCCTCCCTCGGCGCCGAAGCGAGAGATGTCAGCGCCGACCACAGATGATCCTTGACCTCCGGGGTGATCTCGACCTTTTCCCGAGCAAGGATTGCGCAGATCCATCCCGTGGCCCATCCGCGTTCGGAAGGATCATCGATCCAGGCCAGCGGCTGCAGAGCGACGGGTTGTTCACCTCCGTCGGACAATGCGCCACCGAGATCATGCCAGTCACCGCCCATGGCAAGGGCGGCCGCCCGGATCGAACCACCGAAGTCAAACGCAAAGACCTGAGAGTTCGGATAGCGCCTGAACTGTAGCGCCATCAGCGCGAGCAGCACTGACTTGCCAGCGCCTGTCGGCCCCACCACAAGGGTATGGCCGACGTCACCGACGTGGAGCGAGAATCGGAACGGCGTTGATCCCTCGGTCTTGCCGAACAGAAGCGGCGGCCCCTTAAAGTGGAGGTCCCTCGCCTCACCGGCCCAAACGGCCGACATCGGGATCATATGGGCGAGGTTGAGAGTTGAGATCGGCGGCTGCCGCACGTTGGCGTAGACGTGCCCCGGCAGACTGCCGAGCCAGGCTTCGACGGCGTTCACCGTCTCGATCATGCAGGTGAAATCGCGGCCCTGAATGACCTTCTCGACCAGCCTCAGCTTTTCATCGGCAGCATTGGGATCGCGGTCCCAGACGGTAATGGTCGCCGTGACAAAAGCTTGTCCAATCTGGTCCGACCCCAGTTCCTGCAACGCCGCGTCGGCATCAAGCGCCTTGTTGTGGGCGTCGGTATCGAGCAGCGTCGACGCCTCGTTCGTCATGACCTCCTTGAGAATGGCGCCAATGGATTTTCGCTTGGCAAACCACTGCCGCCGAATCTTGGTCAGCAGCTTGGTGGCATCGGTCTTGTCGAGCATGATCGCCCGGGTCGACCAACGATAAGAGAATGGCAGGCGATTCAGATCATCCAGAATTCCCGGGGTCGTCGCGCCCGGAAAGCCGACAATCGTCAGCACCCGAATATTTGCTGAGCCCAACATCGGCTCTAGCCCGCCGGTCAGCGGCTGATCTGCCAACAGCGCATCGATGTACATCGGAATTTCGGGCACGCGAACGCGGTGACGCTTCGTCGAGATCGTCGAGTGCAGGTAGGTCAGCGTGTCCTGATCGTCGAGCCAAGTGCATTCCGGCATGAACCCTTCAACGAGCTGAAGCACACGATTGGTCTGGTCGATAAACCCGCGGAGGACCTCGCGCGCGTCCGCTCCAACGGTCCGATCGCGCCCCTCGTAGAGCAGTTGCTCTGCCCTGGCGGCCCCTTCCTCTGGAGGCAGGTAGAGGAAGGTCAGGAAGTAGCTGGACTCATAATGGACACCCGCCTCCTCGAACTGAGCCCTGCGTTCCGCGTCAACCAGCGCAGACGCGACATCCGGAAAGGAGCTAGGCGGGTAGGTCCCCGCAAAATGACGCTGCGCCTCGACGAATACGGCCCAGCCGGATCCAAGGCGACGCATTGCGTTGTTCAAACGACCGGCGACACCGACGAGTTCGGCCGACACTGCGCTATCGAGGTCAGGTCCCCGGAACTTTGCTGTCCGCTGGAACGAACCGTCCTTGTTCAGGATGATTCCCTCGTCGACGAGAGCTGCCCAGGGCAGAAAGTCGGCGAGACGCGCGTTGGAATGACGATATTCGGTAAGATTCATCATGACAGAGGGCTCAGGTGTTGAGATGTGCGGGAATGCGCAGATGTCGGCGCACCACGTCGACAAAGGCGGGATCGCGCTTGGCGGCCCCGACAGCGGCCATGTGGCCGATGAACCAGAGGACAAGCCCCGCAATCCAGAGCCGAAGTCCGAACCCCAGGGCTGCCGCGAGCGTGCCGTTGACGATCGCAACCGACCGCGGCGCGCCGCCCATCAGGATTGGCTCAGTGAGCGCGCGGTGAACGGGCACGACAAAGCCTGTGACCGGTTCATCCATCAGATCACCACGCCGCCGCCGAAGGAGAAGAACGACAGGAAGAAGCTCGAGGCGGCAAACGCGATCGACAGCCCGAACACGATCTGGATCAGCCGGCGGAAGCCGCCCGACGAATCTCCGAACGCGAGGGTCAGCCCAGTTACAACGATGATGATGACGGCAATGATTTTGGCGACCGGCCCCTCCACCGACTGCAAGATCTGATTGAGCGGCTGCTCCCATGGCATGTTCGAGCCAGCCGCCCATGCCGGCGGGGCTGCCACAAGCTCCGCGCCGAAGGCGGCCAACGATGCACCTCGAAGAAAGCGAAATTGCTGACGCATGTCAGTCTCCTGCTGATGAAAGGTTGTAGTCACCGGCGGCCCCGAGCCCGGTGACGATGGCGAGTTCAGCGAGGCGACGGTCACCGCCGCGGCCCGCAAGCACAGCAACGAGGTTGATGGTCTCCGCGATCAGGGCGCGCGGAACCGTGATGACGGCTTCCTGGATGAGTTGCTCGAGCCGCCGCAGCGCGCCGATCGCGCTGCCCGCATGGATCGTCCCGATGCCACCGGGGTGACCGGTGCCCCAGGCCTTAAGCAGGTCGAGCGCTTCGGCACCGCGAACCTCGCCAACCGGAATGCGATCCGGACGCAATCGCAGCGATGAGCGAACCAGGTCGGAAAGCGTGGCCACGCCATCTTTGGTCCGCAAAGCTACAAGATTTGGCGCCTTGCACTGAAGCTCGCGCGTATCTTCGATCAGCACGACCCGATCGGAACTCTTTGCCACCTCGGCGAGGAGCGCATTCGTCAATGTTGTCTTACCGGTCGATGTCCCGCCGGCGACCAGAATGTTCTTCCGTGCGGCGACCGCGTTCTGCAGGATCTTGGCCCGCTCCGAGGTCATGATCCCCCTGCCGACGTAGTCGTCGAGCGTAAACACGGCGACAGCGGGCTTGCGGATCGCAAAGGTCGGTGCCGCGACGACCGGAGGCAACAGACCTTCGAAGCGCTCGCCGGTCCCAGGCAATTCGGCAGAGACCCGCGGCGAGCCGGCATGCACCTCCGCACCTACGTGGTGCGCGACCAGACGAACAATGCGCTCGCCGTCCGCCGCCGACAGTGTTTCGCCTGTGTCGATCAGGCCATTCGACAACCGGTCGATCCACAACCGCCCATCCGGATTGAGCATCACCTCGATGATCGCTTCGTCTTCGAGGTAGCCGGCAATCGCAGAGCCAAGCGCGCTGCGCAGCATTCGCGCGCCGCGCGAACTCGCTTCCGATTGAATGGAATGGATTGCCACCGTTCGCCCCCACCGAAAATGAAGACGTCCAACGAACGTCCTCATATGGGGATGATTAGAAAAGGCACCGATGGACTTGGCGCAACAAGCGGCTTCAGTGATCGTAGACTGGCGTAGAAAAAGAAAGACCGAGAACTGATGTTTGAGGCCTACTCAATCGTATGGTGCTCGGCGATCTACCGCTCACCACTCCGCATCGTCATCCGCGGGTACCAGTATGACCGAGTTCTCATACACGCCGACGGCTTCGACAGCGTCGGAATCACTTGCTGGCATGAAGAAGGGAATTGAACTTATCCATGGAGCAACGGATTGGCGCCAAGGCAACGCGAACCACACCAACGTCGCGATCTGCAGTGCTACATTGAGACCGAACGCCACTTGATAGGCTTGGACGGACCTATGGCCATCATTCGCAGGCCATTGCTCCAGGATCAGGCCTGTTGCGGATTGCGCCAAGAAGGCCCAGCCAAAGTGCAGGACGTTCAAGGCGCCATTGGCACGACCAGCAAGCTCTGGCGGAAAATAATCCGCTATTACCGCAAAACTGACCACGGTCGTCGTTCCGGCAATTGCGACAACGGACCAAGGCAAAATGGACGGCAGAGGCGCTCGCAGGATCAAGGCCAGCTCGGCTGCGATAAACAAGACTGCAACGATCGTTAGTATCGTCTCCGCGCCGATTCCCCTTCGTTTGATGTGATGGACCGTCATGCCGAACAACCAGGCACCGCCGCTAAGCATGATCGACATTATGAACAGCTGTCTGACGACACTTGCACGATCAAGCCCCTCGACGTCTGTCAGCCACGGCGACGCCCACAATCCCTGCAGGGACCAGGACGATCCAACGCAAGTCGCCGACAACGGGGCCATTCGCCAAAAGCGCCGATCGCTGAAGACGGAGCTCAGGGTAGTGGCCGCTGTTGATGGGGCCACGCTTCGTTCAGGCACCACGAGATAGATGAGAATGGCCGTCGCACCGGTGGCAGCCGCCAGGATCTCGAAGAGCTGCCGCCAGCCCATCCAGGCGAGCAGGTATTCGACGGGAGCCGTGGCGGTCACTGCACCAAGGGATCCCAACATGATCATGTAGCCATTGAGCAAGGCAACTCGCTCCCTCGGGAACCAAAGGATGATGGATTTCAGTCCTGCCGTGAGCGACGCCGCGACACCAAGCCCGATCAATGCGCGCGCGATCAAAAGGGATAGGAAGCCGGTCGATGCCGCGAATAGTCCGGCGCCGACTGCTGCGAGCAACAGCAAAACGCTCTGCACGCGACGCGGACCAAAGCGGTCCAATAGAATACCAACGGGGATCTGAGCCGCTGCGAAAACAAGAAAATAGACTGACGTAAACAACCCGAGATCGGCAGCCCCAACCCCGGTATCCGAGCTGAGATGGCTGGCGATCAGAGCGTTGATCGTTCGAAACAGATAAGAGAGATAGTACCCAGCTGCAAAAGGGAGAAAAACGCGCGCGATTCGACGCCATGCTATTGAGATTTGCATGCTGGCCCCTTTGCTCTCAGCTCGCTCGCGCCGATAGCGCGTCCAGCTTTTGTCAGTTCGGCTAAATCGCTGCAGTCGTAGGCTGGCGTAGAAAAAGAAGGGCCGGCGAATTGGTCTTTCTTCAGGGTTCAATCAGGTTTCTTCGGCCGGTTCCTGGCGGCGGATATCTTCTGGTATCTCGCGGAGAAAGCTTTGCCCCTTCTGCAAACGGCGCCCAAGCGCCTCGACAAATCCTTCAAAGCGCTCCCGACCTTTTGCCTGCGCGGCAGCCTGCGCGTCGTTTGGTAGCGGCGGCGTGATCGTCAGCCAGAAACGAATGAAAAGGGCCAAGGTCTCCGCCGTCAAACCAACGTCGCGCTCCAGCCTCTGCATCTGACGCGACAGCCGATCGAGGCGACGGGTAAACGCTGCTTCCCGCCTGTCCGCTCCGTCCGGTGACAAAAACGAAGCGACAGCCGCTTCCACGATCGCGGACCGGGAAAGCTTCTTGCGATCGGCAAGCTCCGAGATCTGCTTCAGAAGCTCTGGCGGGAAATAGACATTCATCCGGTCGCGCATATCGGCTCAGAGCTCCATCCCGTCATTCGGGTCCAGGGCGGCCTGACGGGCGACACCTCGCATCTGCTGGCGTATGAGCCGGGACTGACGGACAGCATCCTCGTCATCGTCAAGGACGGCGGCAAATTCCTCCGACGGGGTCGGCTCGGTCGTCTCCTTAGCAATCGCGACGTGATCCGGGAGTTCGGGCTCACGGCGGAGTCCGCTGTTCGCCGTGTCCTCCTCTGCCTCCGCGGCTTGGTCAGTTGGACCTGTCGTCGGCTTCAAGGGTCCGAGCGCTGACCATCCGTCCGTTCGCGACGATCGGCCGGCCGTCGCCGGATCAGGCGGCGGCAAAACCCGCTCGATGAATCGCCGGTCCTCGTAGTAGCGGACCTTCTTCGCCCGGATCGGCGGCGTGCCCGCCACCATGACGATCTCCTCCATCGGCGGAAGCTGCATGACCTCGCCGGGGGTCAGCAACGGCCTCGCCGTCTCCTGGCGCGAGACCATCAGGTGCCCCAGCCAAGGGTTCAACCTGTGACCGGCATAGTTTTTCATCGCCCGCATCTCCGTCGCCGTGCCCAGCGCATCGGACACCCGCTTGGCGGTCCGCTCGTCGTTGGTCGCGAAGCTGACCCTGACGTGACAGTTGTCGAGGATGGCGTTGTTGGGCCCGTAGGCCTTCTCGATCTGATTGAGCGATTGCGCGATCAAGAAACTCTTGATGCCGTAGCCCGCCATGAAGGCGAGCGCAGACTCGAAGAAATCAAGCCGTCCGAGCGCCGGGAACTCGTCGAGCATCATTAGAACGCGATGCCGGCGATCCCGGGCGTGCAAGTCCTCGGTCAGGCGCCGGCCGATCTGGTTCAGGACCAGGCGGATCAACGGCTTGGTTCGTGAGATATCGGAGGGCGGCACGACGAGATAGAGCGTAGCAGGGCAGCTATCGGCGATCAGATCGGCGATCCGCCAATCGCAGCGGCGGGTCACCTGGGCCACCACGGGATCGCGGTAAAGCCCGAGGAATGACATCGCGGTGGACAGGACGCCGGAGCGTTCGTTGTCAGACTTATTGAGGAGTTCGCGCGCGGTCGACGCGACCACAGGATGAGCGCCCTGCTCGCCAAGGTGCGGCGTGGTCATCATGGCCTTCAGCGTGGTTTCGATCGGCTGTTTCGGATCGGACAGGAAGGCGGCGACGCCGGCCAAGGTCTTGTCCGCCTCGGCATAGAGAACGTGGAGTATGGCGCCGACCAAGAGCGAATGACTGGTCTTCTCCCAGTGGTTCCGCTTGTCGAGCGAGCCCTCGGGGTCGACCAGGACGTCGGCCACGTTCTGGACGTCCCGAACCTCCCATTCCCCGCGCCGGACCTCGAGCAGCGGATTGTAGGCCGACGACTTCGAGTTGGTGGGATCGAACAACAGGACGCGGCCATGCCGCGAACGGAAGCCGGCGGTCAATTGCCAATTCTCACCCTTGATGTCGTGAACGACGGCTGAGCCGGGCCAAGCCAGCAGGGAGGGGACGACAAGGCCGACACCCTTTCCCGAGCGGGTGGGTGCAAAACACAACACGTGTTCCGGCCCGTCATGGCGGAGGTAGTCGCGCTCAAGCTTGCCCAGCACCACACCATCAGGACCGAGAAGTCCGGCCGCTCGAACCTCTTCAACATCTGCCCAGCGGGCCGAGCCATAGGTCGCGACATTCTTGGCCTCGCGCGCACGCCAGACCGACATGCCGATCGCCACCGCGATCGAAACGAAGGTCCCCGACGCCGCAATGAAGGCCCCCTCGACAAAGACCTCCGGGGCATAGGCATCAAAGACGAACCACCACCAGAAGAAGACGGGCGGGTAATAGATCTTGAAACCCAATATTTCAAACCAGGGCCGCCCAAGCTCCGGTTGCCAGGCGAGCCGCCAAGCCGTCCACTCGGTTGCTCCCCAGATCGCGAGCAAAACGATCAGGCCGACAACGATCACTTGGCCCCAGAGAATCTTGGTTCCGGACATCGCGAACGCCCTTCCGTAACTGCATTGGAGATTGCTAGAGGCCGAGGTCGCGCTTCCGACCGAAGCCCCATTCGATGCCACCGCCGTGCTTCACGACACCGGTGACGTGCTGGCCGAGTCTCTTCTCGAGTTCGCTCGACCAGGGCACGAGCTGGAAGCCGAGCCCGTTGTCGATCATGGCGAAGCGTCCCGAGGTGAGCGTCAGCCGCTGGCGATAAGTGCCCGCCACATGCTCCCCAGCGGCGGCGTTCACGTGAGGCAGGCCTGTGTCGGCCGAGACCTTTGCTGCCACCTCGTCCAGCTCGCGCCGGCGCAACGTGTTCAGGAGGTCGCGCTGCAGGATGATGCGCTGGCCCTGCCGCCGCGCCAGGCCCTCCTGGACTAGATGCTCGGTACGGGCCTCCATGGCGTCGCGGGTCTCGCGACCGAATCCACCCATGGCAAGCGGCATGGGGTCACGTTCAACCAGCCGATGGTCGAGCCAGGTTGCCCCTCGTGCCGTGATCTGGCTACCAAGATCGAGATCGGAACGGGTTGCGAGCACCATGGTCGGCCGCGGATCGCCGGCTTGACCGAAGCGTCGCACCTCGACGATGCCGCCGACCGGTGGCGCCTGTTCGAAGGCCTCGAGCCCTCGGAAGCGCACATGGTGAGCACGTCCGTCCGTTCCGTCGATCAGGGCGTAGGCCACGCCAGTCAGTTCGTCATGCAATCCCCGGTCGACCAGCCGTCCGATGATCTCGGACGTCGGTTGTCCACCCTCTATGACGTAGTCGGCAACGCCGCGCGCTTCCCCACGCTCGGTGAAGGCGCGGTGCATGGTCTTGACGATGTCGCCGCGCATGCCGAGATCGCGCAGGCTGCGCTCGGCCTCGAGCCCTACCATCCATTCCCCCGATGCGGCGGATGCGGCAAGACCCATCTTCTCCAGGTGCTGAAGGCGACCGACCATCAGGCGCCTGATCTCGGGATCGAAGCTGCCCGGGTTCTCGGGGCGAAGATCGATACAGCCGGTCTCATCGGCCGCCAGCCGGATTTCGCGATCAAGCCGCGTCCATCGTTCTGCCGTGACTTCCCTCTCCAGCGAATTGCGGATCTCGTGGTCCGGTTTTGGACCCAGTTCGATGGCAACCAATTCCTCGGCGCGTGAGCGCAGGCCCTGGCTGATGTAGTCGCGGGAGATCACGAGATCCGCCCCCTCCTCGTCTACTCCCCGAACGAGAAAATGAACGTGAGGATTGTCCGTGTTCCAATGATCGACAGCCACCCAATCGAGCCGCGTGCCGAGATCGGTCTCCATTTGCTTGGCGAGGTCGCGGGTGAAGGCCTTCAGGTCGGTCATGTCGCCGGCATCCTCCGGCGAGACGATGAACCTAAAATGATGCCTATCGTCCTTACACCGTTCCGCGAAAGCCGCGCCATCGGCACGGTCGCTGCCAGCATCGAACATCTCGGCACGCTCACCACTCCGGCTCACGCCGTCACGTTTCAGATATGAGAGGTGGGCAGTCAGTGGCGCTGAACGGAAGGCTCGCCCCTTATGACGAACCACGCGTGCCTTCACCACAACGCGGCGCGTTGGGCTGAACAATCTGGCGCGTCTAAAGGCAAGCCGGCCCCGGCCAAACGCCGAGCGTCCGTAACCGGCAGAACGCCTGCCAACCGCAGCCTGACCCGAGGTATGTCCGGCTTTCTTTGCGGCCCGCAGTACCTGATTGATGAAGCTCTTTTGCTTCGGCGCGCGAGTGCTGCGGATGCGCCCAGGCCGAACACGGAGGTCGCTGTCGCCCACGCTCACAGCAGGGGTTCCCAACGATCAAAAGCGCGCACGGTGCCGAAAATGCCTTTGATTGCATTGTTCAAAATGCAAGGCGCGGCACGCGCCCCGACCGACCGGCACGCCAGAACCCAAGCCATGCCAATGGCTTGGGTTTCGACCGGCGAGGCCCTTTTATCTCGCCGTCCTGCCGTCGTGGTCTCCTGGTCGCCGGTTCCCGAAAGAGCCGCCGCGACCTGGCAGCCAACTCGCGAAGCCCCCACTGCTTCCGGGCGCTTGCGATAGCGATCGTTACCCGAAGGGCCGAGACACCCGCAGGGTGGCTCGGTGAGGAGCGAAGCGACGAGTAGAGCGCGGGCCGAAGGCATCGCCCGTATGCCATCGGCACGTGCCACTTGCACGGTGAAGCACGCCACGGCTTGCGAACCCGCACACCTGGTCATTGTGATACTCCCGAATCCGATCGAGGGACGAACACGCCAATTGGCCGGGGAACCATGTGCGAAACATCGGGCGCCGAAATTGCAGTCGTGACACCACTCGATGGCATGAGCGCCAGCAACCGATTGCGCGCTTTCATGAAATCGGATCGCCTGACGAATAGCGTCGCAACTGCCGATGACTGTCCGCCAAACGTCCACTTCGGCGGCAGTTCGATGGCAAGCAGATTTGCAAGCTTTGTCACATAGGCTCGCGTCTCGTCTGGCAGAGAGCCGCCTGCGAGATGCTCTTCATAGCGAGATGGTCCCGCGTTGTACGCGGCAAACACCCCAGGCGAGCCATACCTGTCGAGCAGTTCGCGCAAGTAGGCCGTGCCGGCCAGAATATTGTCGTGCGGGTCGTAGGGGTCGTTCCCGAGATTGTAGCGCTCGCGAAGTTCCGCCCAGGTCGCCGGCATCATCTGCATCAGGCCCATTGCACCTTTTGGCGATCTGGCGTGCACGTCACCAGCACTTTCGATGCTGAGGACTGAAACGATCCAGTTCACCGGAATTGAAAAGCGCTTCGCGGCTTCATCGACGACACCTGCAAATGGGTTGCTCGTTTGAGTGACCGCTCGAACAGCGGAGGCTCCGCTCTCGGCGATGGCGGCTCCCTGCGGAACAGGGCAGAAGAGCAGCAGCGAAGCGAGAACCCAAACACCCGTGCCCGGCCGACCCAAGCATGCCGCCGTGCTCATCCCCGTCCAGGGTAAAGCTTGCCCGCGCCAGCCCTTCGGCCGTCTTGGAGTGCCGCTGCGCGCGCCGGCTTTGCGGACATTGATCGAGACGGAGGAATGATCGCGCAAACGATCGAGCAAGGGAATGGCGAAGAGAACACGTCGAACACGCACGATCACTCCTCCGACTTCCACAGCGGCATCGCACGACCGATCACGCTTGATGCCGGAAGAAATCCAAAATACCGGCCATCAAGAGAGTCGTCCGACTGCCAGTTCATCAGAAACAGCTCGCCGTCTCCGACGACGCGGCAGCCCTGCCATTTCGGCAGCGGCCTGCCCCGTCTGTCGTGATCCTTCGCCTCACCCACCGCGACGTCGTCGACCGAGATCGTGAGGCCGGTTCTGCAAACACTCTGCCCCGGAAGGGCAAGCACGCGCTTCAGCATGGGGACGCCGATGGGCAAATAGCCGTTCAAATCGAGGAAGGTCGCGAGCGGCTCCGGCGGCTGCACGGCGACCAATTCAGTGACTTGGTATTGGTCCGCCGATCGGAGGCGGTAGAGACCAATCGGCACGCTCGCGGATGCGTTCCAGATGTAAAGCGGAAGCGGCTCCAGGACGATCGTCGCGATGAGCGCAGCAGCGACCCCAATCGTCACGGCCAGCATCATTAGGCGGCCCGTCATCGCATCACCTTTTGGCGGTGAAGCCATGCTTGGTGGCGGGCTTTCGTGTAGGGGCGCGGGTTTTCGTTGACGGACAGGCGGTTATGAACGTGATGCCAATGATCAGGCGCGACATCAGCTGGATCGATGCCGAGTGCCTCAACGGCGTCGGTCATTTGCAGCACGCGCTCGACCTTCGGCCAACCTGACAGGCGCAGCAGAATCTCACCGCCGGGTGTCACATACGGTACGGTCGAGCAGCGCTGTCCCGGAGCGACTGCGCGCAAGATATCGATCCGCGAAATGATTGTCCCAAAGTCGTTCGAGGTCCATCGGACGAAAGCAAAGATGCTGCCGGGCGTGAATGACAGGACACGCCGATGGCGATCAAGCTTCCGTTCGTTGACAATGCGACCGAACCGAATGCGGTTCTCAATACGCTTCTCGAGCCACAACACTTCCACTTCGGTAAGGTCGCTCATGCCGCCGCTCCCTGAAGCTCAAACTGGGAGCCGTGCACTTTGGGGGCGGTGAAGTGCGTGTGCGGTCTGTGAAGGTCAGCATGAGCGGCGGCCCGGCGTTGCCGGTCACACGTCATGCAAGTTGCGGCCTGGTCCGTTAGATGAAATCCGAAGGATTTCTGGTTAGTAAAGTTAGAGCAGCTGGAAAGCGCGGAGAAACAAGCTCTTAAGCTCGATTCCGGTCCCCGATAGCACGAGGGTCCGGTCCCCGATAGCACGAGGGTTGCGGTCCCCGATAGCACGAGCTGATTCACAGGTTGTCCTCCGAATTTGGAATGAGACCGCGGCGGCGCAAGCGTGCCGTTAAGGGATCAACAGGCTGAGGGGTGAAGTTCAGTCGCTCGCCGCCGTTCCGGTCTTGCGTGAGCACGAGCTGATAGCCGGGCAATGTCTGGCGCTGGACGATCTGGCGGACGTCGTAAGCAAAGTGCTTGAGCGGTGAGATGATGCCGGACTTGGCATGGAGGTGCACAAGATCAAAACTCCAGCCGCCGTCCTGCCGGCCGCCATGCTTGCGCACGAGGCGATAAAGCCACCGCTCAAGCCCGCCCGTGAGCTCGAAATAAGCGCGATCGATCGTCAGCACGAGCGCGTCATCAATGACGCCGGCGTAGAACCAATCCGGCAGGATCAACTCGATCCCAAATGGCCGACCGTTTGCATCGGCCGTCTCCTTCCATTCGTTGATCCAGGAGAAGCGATGCCGTCGCCGTTCTGCCGGCTGACGGATCGACGTCAGCACGGTCGTTGACTGAAGTCTGTCGAGACCAGCCTTCAGCCGGTCGTAGTCGCGCGCGCTGGTGCCGCGGCCGACGAACGTCAAAATCTCGTAAGGCGTCGCAGCCATCAGGCGCGAGGTCTTCAAGCCTGCGTCACGGGCTTCGACGATCTGGGACGCAGCCCAGATCAGAACATCCGCATCCCAAATTGTCGCCATGCCATGTTCCGGCACGGCTTCGACACGAATTGCGATCGCACCGGCACGAAAATCGATCGGCACGATCCGCTTGGTCTTTGCGAGGGAGAAGAACGGATACGCCATCAGATCCTGCGCATCGCGGGGCGCGAGATCGCCGGTCAGCGCCCTAAAGAGTTCAAGCTGATCGCGCTCGGAATGGTATCTGCGCCGCATGATCACTCTCCTTTCGCGGTGATCAGCGACGTTCTTGGCCTGCATACGGGCGCAGAACCGGGTGCTTTTTAGCCGGCAGCACGGTCCCCTTCCCGGGGTCGGACGTCGACGTCTTGGCGCCGAGGTCGGCCCACGCTTTCAGGTCATCGACGGCGTAGACAACACGTCCGCCGATCTTCCGATACGTCGGCCCTGTGCCATATGTCCGATGCTTTTCGAGTGTGCGACCGGACAGGCCAAGATAGCGCGCGGCCTCAGGCGTACGCAGGAAGCGCGGTGGTAGGCCGGCCATCGGATCGGGCATTTGAGGACTCCAGGAGGACATCGCACTACGCCTGGCTAGGCCAGCGTGTGTGCGGTCATCATGGAGAAGCAAGATCTCGGAGGGGGATGCCGAATATGGAGGGCGCCGTTTTCGATACCCCCCAAGCGGAAGGGCTATTCGTCCCTGCGCCCGGGCCGCAGAAGTTTGCGGTAGCCCCCACGCATCAACGCGATGCCGCCTTGCACCAGGCGGACCGTTCGATTGCGCAGATCATGCGTCTTCCAGGCGCGATCGGGGATACGCTTTTTGCCGAACAGCGCTTCGGCGATAACGCGATAACTGCCGCCGGCGCCATGGGCGTCGAGCGCACGGATCGCTGCGCTCAGGCGTTCGCGCCGCTGTTTAGATAATTGATGAAATGCAGGCCCCGGCGCGAGTCCATTCATCGCGCGCCACAGCCGGCGGGCTGCATACGCACGTGCGCCGAAATCGCCATCAAACGGCAGTTCGGCTGCATATGACGCGCCGAGCACCGGCGGCTCTTTGGACCAAACACGGTGATCTACCGCACCGATGCGCAGCACGGCATGCCAGCCGTCGACGGCGCGGCGCACCTGGCCAACTGCAAGGTCAAGCAGTGGCTGAGACGCCGACACGAGGTCGGCCGTCGAGGCAACCTTGATCGGAACGACCGCCGCTAGAACCTCAGGCGCCCAAAAGATCGTCTGTTCGTCGAACGACCTCTGCGGGTCATGGGCGAAAGCAGATGCCCCATTTCCTCCTGAATTCGTCAGTCACTTCGCCGTTCGGACTGTCGGCAATCATCACCTCGTACTCACGCCGATAGTCGGCGTTGCGGCGGAGACATTCCCAGGCGATGTCGGTGACTTCCGCGTCTTGTAGGCTCTTGTAGGAATCCGGCGACCGCCAGTCGAATTCAGGCATTGCTTCCGCCCCATTGCACGCTGCTAACAACGATTGCGGCGCAATAGGTATGAACGAAGCGGTTGTAGGAAGACCCTAGTTTGGCACCACGTGGTGCACCGGAATGACCACCGGTTGGCAGAAGAAAATCGTTCTGCCTGCAAGTCGCGAGCCGGTGATTTTTTCTATTTCGAACCGGTGCCGCGCAAGAGGCGCCCCTGCTCGGTCACCCATTTGGCGCGGGCAAGATGACTCTGATATGCGCTCCGCGCGCGGTCCGGCTCCAGCACCGGATCGATATGCAGCACGATTCGAGCGACTTCCGTCCAGTCAGCCCCGTCGCTTTCGGCCTGCAGAAGGCGCATGTAGGTCACCACGTGCCGCTCATCGTAGGCAGTGAGAATTTGATCTGCAGGTGCAGCATCGGCGACGTCTGGGTCGAGCGGCGGCTTCCTCATAAGACTCCACGCCTTAGATTAGACAATTTCTAACACGCGGGCCGGAAGGAGCAGAAGCGTTAAAGCTGTCGCGGGAGCCGTCCGGAGGGCGTTTTGTCGAGAATACTCCGTGGTGAAATACTCTTCAAGGACATGCCCTCTCGCGTATGGATATACGCGAGATACTTGCAATCAATTTGCGGAAGCTCCGGCAGGCCCGTGGTTTGTCACAGGAGGAATTGGCTCATCGTGCTGAAATTGACCGCACCTACATCAGCGCACTCGAGCGAAGCGTTTATGCGGCGGGTATCGACGTTGTCGATCGGCTCGCGCGCAGCCTGGGTGTCGAGGCCGCCGACCTGCTCACTCGCCCGCCCGCAAGCGCCAAGAAAAAGACTCGGGGGCAAGCCGAGTGATTGATGTCGAGCCGCTCGATCCGGCGGCCGGTTCGCGCTCACTGATGCCTGGAAGGATGAGAAGCCCCGCCCGGCGGACCGGACGGGGCTTGGTGGGGCGCTCTTACTCGCCGGTCTTGCGCGGCCGCGACCAGAGCAGGGTGTAGCCTTCACCGCCTTCGTCGTCGAATAGGTTCGCGTAGATCGGCGCGTTGAACGAGGGGTCATCAAGCTTGAGCGAGAGGTAGTCGCGGCCCTCTTCGGAGCGCTTCGACCAGGCCGCGCCGATCTCCGCGCGACCCACATAGATGCGGTGGCTGGGAGCGTTGTCGTTGGATCGGTTGATCTCGGCGACGATGCGGACGCCCTTGGCCTTCAGGCTCAGGGTCACGATCTCGCCCTGGAATTCGTTACCGACCTTCTTGAAAGAACCGATGTTAGCCATGTCTCTTCTCCTGTTGTGTTTCGAGCCCGCGACCACCGCGGCCTCGATGGCGATCTAGGGCCGAGGACGATCGGCGACGCACCCGCTCGGGCCGGAGCGCAGCGGAGGACGTCGTTGTGGCGACTTTCTTGTCTCGCGAGGAATGGGCGAAGCCCAGGGGAAGAAAGTCGCATCAACGGCGTTGCGGCTCAGACGATCGAGGCGAAGCCGGTCTTCGGCCAGATCAAGCCATCAACGAGGCCACGTGCGTCCGCGTGCTGAACCACAATCTCTGGAGAAGAGTGGCTATCTCGTTTTCGACGAACAAGAGGCCGGAACGATTCAGCGCGGAAAGAGAAACAATCTCCTGCAAAAGGCGGCATCGTCTCGCCAAGAACCGATCGAGGTAACATCGCTCTGCCGCGGCTGGGTGGGCCGGACCGAATGCCGGCAGCTTGATCGAGGAGTCCCGAGGAGGACTACCTCTTCCGCGCTCAGGTTTCGATAATCTCCCGTTCGCCGCGCCGATCTACGCACCTGTTCGATGAAGGCGGGAACGGTCATCGCTCGGCCAATGCGGCCGTAAGAACTGCTTAGGACGGGTTCTCAACCACCCCGCCCGGCGCCAATGGGCGGGTCTCCGCCAAAACCATCAAGCGCGTCCGTGACGTAACGCCAATGCAAACCGCGCCCAGGCAAGCGAAGACCTCACGCCAAGCCAGCGAAGGCACCAGGATCTGGGACAGGGCGAACACCATGTGATAGCCGGCGACGGCGGCGGGAACAGCGAATGCCGTAGCGATCGCGATCCGCAAAGCCAAGGACCGGGTAATAGCGACGGCAACCTGACCGAGGACGAGCGTCAGCGCACCGCAGGCCATTGCGATAATCAGCGCGCCGATGAGGCCGGCACCGCTCTGAAACGCCGCCATCCCGATACTCAGGGCGACGAAGAATGGCAGCGCGTACAGAGCGAGCGCGAAGATCGCCCAGCAGAACAAGCCGATGCCGAGTGAGTTGAGGACGAGCCCAAGTGCGAGCATAGTGGTGGCTCCATGTGCATAGATGTACCAGTTGCGCCTTCCACCACCACCACGGCGCAACTCTGGATATGAGACCGAAACGAGGCGGAGTTGCGGCGTGAGCAATTTCGCCTCGAAGACTTCAGGTCGAGAAGACGGCGCTCACGCGCCGCCGAACCTCCAGACGGGGATGCCGAGGCGCTTCGCCTTGTCGGCGAGGTTGTCCTGGATCCCCGTGCCCGGGAAGTGCATGACGCCGATCGGCAGGATTTCGAGTATGGCATCGTTGCGCTTGAAAGGTGCTGCCTTTGCGTGTTTCGTCCAATCAGGCTTGAAGGCGATCTGAGGCACCTTGCGGATCGTCGCCCATTTGGATGAGATCAGTTCGGCACCCTTCGGGGAGCCGCCATGGAGCAGGACCATGTTGGGATGCTTGGCATGAACCTTGTCGAGACGATCCCAGATGAGGTGGTGGTCGTTGAAGTCGAGCCCTCCGGTGAGCGCGATCTTCGGCCCAGCAGGCAGCATGACCTCGGTCTCGGCGCGGCGCTTGGCCGCGATGAAGTCGCGGGAGTCGATCATCGCTGCGGTCAGCGTACGATGGTTCACTAGCGATCCTGATCGGGGGCGCCAGAATGAGCCGGTGTGAGTCTCGAAGCGCTCTATGGCCTGATCACGGAAGAGCTCTAGGCAGTTGCGGCGCTCAATCAACGTGATGCCTTCCGTCGTGATGCGTTCGAGTTCGACGGATCGAACTTCGGAACCGTCCTGCTCGCGCTGACTCTTCTGTTGCGCCTGTTCGTTGTCGTCGAGTTGGCGTCCGATGCGGTCGACGGCCCGGTGGAACAAGTTGACGGTCGACCAGAGCAGATCGTCGAGGTCTGGTTCTAGCCGGGTGTCGCTCAACGTCGCGACCAGGGCATCGAATATATCGGCGACGGCGCCGGCGATGATCCTGCCCTCGGGGAGTGGTCGTGGATCAGGCCGATCGTCGAACCGGCGGTAGCCGTAAAGTTGCAATTCGGTAAGAACGTGTTCGGTCGGAGAAGAGACGTGCGGCGATTCGATGTCATCGTGGTCGGTCATGGAGGCGATCCTTTGCCGGATCGGCCGCGACCATCGCGGCCTTCGTGGCGATCACTCAGACGGCAGGCGGAACGGGCCAGAACCCGCAGCAGAGCGGAGGGCCGAAGCGCAGCGGAGGATGGCGGAGGCCGGTATTTTGCTTCGCGATGCAAAGCGCGCTCGCCAGATGGCTAATGTGTCTTCTTGTCGCCAGCGCGCGGCGGAAAATAGCCGGACGCAGCCATTGCCGGCCCGAGCCGCTTGCCGTCCGATCGCCCTCTAGAAGGCCGTGGTCGCGTCCTCTTCCGGCAGTGGCCGCACCGCGACCGACCTGTCGACGCCCATGGAATTGACGGGGCTATTCCGCGGTTGCCATCGACGAATGCAGGAAACGGACGACGTCCTCCGGTACGAGCTGCAGTAGCAACGCTGCTCGGAGGGCCTCGAGGCCGAAGATGTGCAGATCTTCGTTGAAGTCGCCCAGCCGGGGCGACAATGCGATCGCTTCAATGCCGGCGGCTTCTGCGCGCTGGGTGAGAATAGCCTGTACGGCATCTCCGGCGGCATCTGCGTCACGGGCGATATAGAGTCGGCGTAGGCCAGACGGCAGCAACATGGCTGAGAGGTGATTGGCCGAGAGAGCAGCGGTCATGGGCAAGGTCGGCAGTACATAACGCAGCGACAGCATGGTCTCGATCCCCTCGCCCGCAGTGAGCACGTCGTCCACCACGCCGAAGCGAACGGCGTTACCAAGCAGGTCGCCCATTGCCCGTCGTGGCGTGTCGATCGGGGCCTTGCCGAGCCGCACGCGATCAAAGCCGTGTGGATCTAGCCAGGTGCGATGCACGCCCGTGATCCGTCCCTCGAGGTCCGTGACAGAGCCTATCATCGCCGGCCAGGTTTCGGTCGACGAATGCTCGTCCGGTCGATAGTAGCAACGCGGGTGGAAGCGCAAGCTGCCACCATGGTGGATGCAAGTAATTCCGCGACGCTGCAAGTACGCCTCGGCTAATGTCCCTTCAATGGGGCTGGATATCGCAAAGAGCCGACGAGCGGCTTCCTGCGATCCGGCCGGCGCGACTGAACGAATGGGTTTCGGCGCCAGCTGCTGCTCTGAACGAGGTAGCTTCAGAAAGCGCCTCGCCTCCTCAGCGACCTCGCGAAAGTCTCGCGAGGCAAGGCTTTCGCGGATGATGTCGAGGAGATCGCCATGCTCCCCGGTCGCGGCATCGGTCCATTTGCCGGCGGGGCCCTTCGACGATTCCTGGAGCCGCACAAACAACGAGCGGCCTGGCGTGTTGTGGACGTCGCCGACCACCCAGTATCGCCCCGCGCGCTTGCCGTGGGAGAGATAGTGTCGGCACACCGCCTCGGCGTCGCGCGCGAGTCGGCGTGCCAGTTCGGAAGCATCGCGGGACATCAGGCGGCCACCCGCTCGCAGATGCGCGCTACCGGATAAGTGTCGAGCACTTTCGATAGGACCTGCACACCGCTCGCGTCCATGGGCACGAACATGCGTAGCTTCCAGGAGATGATCTCCCCAAAGAGGCCGTGGGCCCGCAGTCGATCGCGCATCGTGTCGTTGAAGCCCGACAGCTCGATGCGATAAGCACCCATCACCCGGACGCGACGAAGCTGGAGCCCCTCCGCGAGGTCGAGAACGGTGCGCCCTTCCGCGAGCGCGGCAAAGGCTGCATCCGGCGTCAGCGCCGGAGCGTCGGCCGCTAGCACGTTCGCGACCCAGGTCGCGGATACCTTGCGGCCGATGATGCGTTCGCCCGTATCTGTCTGGAGCCGATAGACGCGGGTGGATTCGTTCGGCAGCCGCTTCCAGATGGGGAGCAACAATCCCGACACCACGTGGATCGTGCTTTCCGTGAACTCGGGCACCTCGGCAAGCTCCGCCAGCCAGGTCGAGGCAAAGCGTTCGCGATCCGCTTCGTCCCAATGACTTTCGGCCATGGTGGTCAAGGGGACCGTGTGCTGATCCATCGGCCGGATCAGACGGACGCGACGCTCGATCTCGCCGTCGTCGAGCATGACACTCGCCGCGGGGACCTGCACGGCGGCTCGTCCCGAGCGCTCATTGACGAGCAGGACGGCTTGACGATCGGAAAGACGAGCAAGAGCGTCATCCAGACTCACCGGATGATTGCGTTGGCGCTGGGTGACCGTGAGCAGCCGGGTCTCGGCGCCGGTCCCCGGATGGTCATAGATCGTCCGCCGGTCGGTGACGACAAAGCTCTCGGCACGGAGGGTTTCCAACCCGACGTCGTAGGTGCCGGATGCAACCGCGCCTTCGATCCTCGCGGTCAAGAGTTGCTCGAAGGCGGTGAACAGCACATTCTGTAGGTCGATGGTGAGCGCGAGCAACCTGTTGAGGAAGGTCGTGATCGGGGGCAGCTCATCCCTGAGCCCATTGGCATCTGTCAGCTTCAGGCCGGTCGCCTCCTCGAACTTCTCGAGCGAGCAGCCGTCGACCTTGCCTCGCGCGAGCAGCGCGTAGAGCTGACGCAACGCATCACGTCCGTACTGGCTTTCGAGATTATCCTCGGGGCGAAACAGGCCCTGCCCTCCGGTCTGACGCTGGCCGCGCGTAATGGCCCCTAAGGTGTCAAGCCGGCGGGCAATGGTGCTGAGAAAGCGCTTTTCGGCCTTCACGTCGGTCGCAATCGGACGAAACAACGGTGGCTGCGCTTGATTGGTCCGGTTTGTGCGGCCGAGGCCCTGGATCGCAGCATCGGCCTTCCAGCCGGGCTCGAGCAGGTAGTGGACGCGCAAGCGGCGATTCCGGGCCGACAGTTCGGCATGGTAGCTCCTCCCCGTGCCCCCGGCGTCGGAGAACACGAGGATGCGCTTGACGTCGTCCATGAAAGCCGAGGTCTCGGCGAGGTTGGCTGAACCGGCTCGACTTTCGACCACCAGCTGGTCGCCCTTTCGAACGATGCGGCGCGAGCGGCCGGTCACCTCGGCGACCAGTTCGGTGCCGAAGCGCTGGATGACCTGATCCAGTGCCCCAGGTACAGGCGGTAGTGATGCAAGCTTCTCGATAAGGCGGTCGCGTCGTGCGACGGCTTCCCGGCTCTCGACCGGCTGGCCGTCGCGATAGACAGGCCGGGAGCAGAGGTTGCCCTCCGAGTCGGTGAAGGGCTCGTAGAGCTGGACCGGAAAGGAGTGGGCGAGATAGTCGAGGACATACTCGCGCGGCGTGATGTCGACCTGGGCGTCGCCCCACTCTTCAGTCGGGATCTCGGCGAGCCGGCGCTCCATCAGCGCTTCGCCCGTCGACACGATCTGGATAACAGCAGCGTGGCCAGCATCAAGGTCGCGCTCGATCGATCGGACCAGCGACGGGGTCTTCATCGAAGTCAGGAGGTGGCCGAAGAAGCGCTGCTTCGCGCTTTCGAAAGCGGAGCGTGCCGCTGATTTGGCCTGCCCGTTCAGCGTTCCCGTTGCGCCAGTGATGTTGGCGGCCCGCATCGCCGCATCGAGGTTGTTATGGATGACGCTGAACGCACCGGCATAGGCATCGTAGATGCGAACCTGCTCCGGCGTCAGTTGGTGCTCCACCAAGTCGTACTCGACGCCCTCGTAAGAGAGCGAGCGTGCCGCGTAGAGACCGAGCGCCTTGAGGTCGCGCGCCAGCACCTCCATGGCCGCGACGCCGCCTTCCTCGATCGCTTCGACGAACTCGGCGCGGGTGGCGAACGGAAAGTCGGTGCCGCCCCAAAGGCCGAGGCGTTGGGCATAAGCGAGGTTATGAACCGTGGTGGCGCCCGTCGCCGACACATAAACCACGCGAGCATTCGGCAAGGCGTGCTGGAGCCTAAGGCCGGCGCGCCCCTGCTGAGAGGCAGCCTGTTCACCGCGCTCGCCCTTGCCCCCGACCGCATTCTGCATGGCGTGGCTCTCGTCGAAGACAATCACTCCGTCGAAGTCCGAACCCAACCATTCGACGATCTGCCTGACACGCGAAAGCTTCTCACCGCGCTCGTCGGTCCGTAGCGTGGCGTAGGTGGTAAAAAGGATGCCTTCCGAGAGCCGGATCGGGGTGCCCTGGCGAAACCGGGACAGAGGTGTGACTAGCAGCAGCTCCATGCCCAGCGCGGACCAATCGCGCTGCGCGTCCTCGATCAGCTTGTCGGACTTGCTGATCCAGACCGCACGGCGCCGGCCCTTGAGCCAGTTGTCGAGCAGAATCCCGGCAACCTGCCGCCCCTTGCCCGCCCCGGTGCCATCGCCCAAGAACCAGCCGCGGCGAAAGCGGACAGCATTTTCGGCGTCGTCGCGCGCGGCGGCCACAACATCAAAGGTCGTATCGACCGTCCAGGAGCCTGCCAGGAATTCGGACTGCGCCTCGCCGGCATAGATGGCGCTCTCCAGCTGAGCATCCGACAGAACTCCGTCGGCCATCACATTGGCCGGCAGGTGCGGACGATAGGATGGCTTCGGTGGCGCAACGGACGCCATCGCGGCAGACTGCACGAGCTTGGTCGGATGTGCGCACGATCCGGGAATGCAGATCGACTGCAATCCGTACTCCTCGTAGAGCGCATCGGTTAGTCGGGCACCTTCCGGCGGCGACCATTCGACCGTCTCGTACGCTAGTTCGACGCCTCCTGGCGCGGCGTCTCTTGAAGTGGACGATATGCGTGGTGCAACGGCGGCGCCAACCAACTGCGACATCCTTGGCCGCCCGATAACAACGATCTCCGATGGCGTGGCGACGGGCAGCCTTCGAGGCACATGCAGATTCACCCAGCCAAGCAAGGTAGCGACATCACCCGCCATGCCTGGCGAGGCGGGAAAAGCAATCGGATCGGCAGCAGGCAGCTTGTCGATCACAAGCAGCCTTGTGTCCGTCTGAGTACCGTGCTTGGCGTAAACGGCGCCATCGACGGCGGCGGAAAACACCACCCGCCCGCGTTCCTGGAGCCGCACAAAGGCATCTCGCCATGCCGGGTTATCCGGTGCGAAGCTTGCGCCAGTGATGGCGACGAGGCGCCCACCATCGCAAAGACGCGCGAGTCCTGAACCGATGTGCCGGAGGGCCGCATCCGCCATCCGTCGATCGACATTCGCCAGTGCCGAGAACGGCGGGTTCATCAGGACGACGCTCGGTGCGACACCATCGTCAAGGTGGTCATCGATCAGCGCGGCGTCGAACCGCGTGACATTAACGCCCGCGAATAGCTGCTCGAGCAGCCCCGCCCGGGTCTCGGCCAACTCGTTCAATAGCAAGACGCCGCCGTCAAGCTCGGCAAAGACGGCAAGCAAACCAGTCCCCGCGGAGGGCTCCAGAACGCGATCGGCCTGTGTAATGCCGGCTGCGGTGCATGCGGCCAGCCCCAGCGGGATCGGTGTCGAGAACTGCTGAAGCGCCTGACTATCTTCGGAACGTCGCGTGTGGGTCGGGAGAAGACCAGTCACTCGCGCAAGCATCGGCAGCATGGCGACGGTCGAGCCGGCCTTGGCGCGCATGGCCGGACCGAACTTGCGAAGGAACAGAACGGTTGCCGCCTCGCAGACGTCATAGGCGGTCTTCCAATTCCAAACGCCGGCCGTGTCCGAGGCGCCGAAGGCAGACTCCATAGCGCTACGCAGAACAGCGGCATCGATGCGACGGCCGCGTTCGAGCTCGGTCAGGACCTGTCGCGCGGCCCTGACAGCGGCAGAGGTGAGATTTGCAGCGGCATGCATGGAGAGCGGCGTGGCGGCACCGCCGGCAAGAGATTCGGTCATGGCAGGATTTCTTTCGGAGAGCAGGAACGGGTCGAACCATCAGGCGCTCTCCTCTGATCCCGATGGCTCAAACCCTTCCCAGCCTGCCTCTCCCTCTGAGCCCTCGCCCATAAGAATGGGGACCGGCGCTGAGCACCGGTCCCCAAGCAACCGCGGGACGGCCGGAGCCGTCCCGCTCTGTGATGTCACTCAGCCGCGTCGAGCTGTTGCGGATCTTCGTCGCCGGCGTTCTCCTGATCCTGCTCGTCGGTGAGGAATTCGGGTAGCGGGCCCGCTTCGCCATCCTGCCCCAGTGGCGCCGCATCGGGATCGACGAGACGCAGCGGCTCCGGCAACCAGCCCGAGCCATCCAGCAGGCGCTCGGCCTCCTTGGCCATGTCGGCCTTCTTCAGATGGTCGATCAGTTGCGCTGACGACTCGCCCTTGGCCTCCCGCACGGCCTCCAGAATTCGCGGCTTGGTGACCCGGCCGAGATAGTTGTCGATGGAGGGCTTCCACCCTGCCTGAACCATGTCGAGCCCGACCGCCCGCGCCAGCACATCCGCCTGGTCGAGACGCGTGCGGACGCCGTGGGCTGAGACGCGACCCTGGTTGTAACGATTGGCCGGCTCATAGACGGCATTGACCGCAAATGACGCACAGTGGGCGAACAGCGATGCCTGTGCGCCACCATCGAGAGCCGTCAGCGCATCCCAGAGATCGTTCTCGCTCTTCGGCAAGCGCGCCTTCCAAGCCTCATGCCGCAGCTCGACAGCCTTGGCGGAGACGCTTTCCCTCAGCCCCGGAGCTTGGGCCGGAAAGGTCGGCGTCCGAAGGCCGATCTCAAGACAGCTCCCGGACGATGCGAACCGGTAAAAGGCCGTCAGGACGAAGTTATGTAGCACCGCCTGGAACGCGACCGCGGGATTTTCTGCGAGCGCATCGCGTAAGGCAAGCGTCCGATGCGCCGTCAGCTCGGTGATCAGCCGATCCGGCAGAGGCTTCGCCGCGTCCTCATCATCTTCTTCAGCATCAGGAGCATCACCCGCAACCGCGATCACCGTACGCTGGACGGAAGGGCCCTCTTCTTGACCTTCGGTCGACGACGCATCGACGCCCCGCCCGACATCAGCATCAGTTGCCGGCACCTCATCCTCTGGCCGGACGTAACCCCGGTCAACCGAGGGGCGTCCTTCGGAATCGATGCTGATGAAGACACCCGCTCGGGCGATCTCCGTCGGTTCGTAAAGCATCGGCCGATCTTCGAATGCCGCCAGTGCCACCTCGATTTCGCCGAGACGCTGATCGACCTCTTCGGGCAATTCGTCGGCATCCTTTCCAGCTTGGCCTGCTCGGCGTTCAGGGCATCGATAGTGGCCTGCTCCTCAGGCGAGAGATCGACAGGTTTACCCTCGATTTCTCGTAGGCCTTGAGTGTGACCGTAGGAGAACTCTACGGCGATTGAGATCCACTTCCAGCCTTCGGCAGCAATCGTCTCAGCTTCGGCTTTGAGCTTTTCGGCTACGAGGCGGTCGAGCAACACGACGTCCTGAAGCCAGCCGCCGTCGTCGTACTCGAACAGATCCCGCAGAACGCCGCCACCCGCGTGCTGATAGGCATCGAGGCCCACAAACTGCGCCCGGCGATCGGACCCGCGCACGGTGTTCTCAGTGAGCAGCCGGCGGATCTGGTAAGGCTCGTCATAACCGGAACGGCTGACGTTCTCCCAGACTTGCTCCTGGCGGACGTGATCCCCAGTGACTGAAAACGCCATGAGCTGCTCGAGCGTCATGCCGTCTTCGGCGTAGACGTCGTGCAACTTCGGCGAGATCGACGCCAGGCGCAGGCGCTGCTTGACGATCGCAGGGTTCACGAAATGGCGCGCGGCGATGTCTTCCTCGCTCATCCCGAGATCGCGGAGGAGCTGGAAAGCCCGAAACTGATCGAGCGGATGCAGACCGACCCGCTCATCGTTCTCCGCCACCGAATCGTCCGCGGCGATGCCCCCTTCGCGAACGACACACGGCACCGCCTGCGTCTTTGACATGCGTTTCTGTTTCACCAGGAGCTCCAGAGCACGATAGCGCCTGCCGCCCGCCGGCACCTCGAACATGCCGGTTTCGTTGCCGTCTCCGTCGACGACGGCCCGGACACTCAGACTTTGCAGAAGCGTACGCTGCGCGATGCTTTCGGCCAGCTGCTCGATCGAGACACCGGTCTTGACGCGGCGAACGTTCGACTGGCTGAGCACAAGCTTGTTGAAGGGGATGTCCCGGGAAGGCGACAGCGTGATCTTTTGTACGGCTTTCGTCATTTTGGCTCTCCATGACGGGCGGCCGTGAGACTCTCTCTCGGCTTCCAACCCGTCGCAAACAGCCTCCCCTCCTCTCACTCTCGCGCGGCCACGAGGCCAAGCATCACGCCACCTCGTGATCGGCGACAACCGAATCCAGCGACGCGGGCTCAATGGACCCGGGAACGAAGCCGAGCAAATAGTCCGCGGCCTTGCTCGCCTGCGAGGCGGCACGCACGATGGTCCGATTGTCTTCGCGCAAGACTTCAAGCCAGGAGCCGATATAGTCGGCATGGCGCACGGTCGGGACGATCCCGAGCGACGCGCAGCTGAACGCGGAACTCAACTCGGCGACCAGTTCTTCGAAGGCATATTTCTTCGTGCCGTAGGATCCGCTCTGGTCGCGGTTAAGCCGCGTGGGATGCCCTGTCGCATGACCGAGCTCATGCAAGGCCGTGCGGTGCCAATTGATGGGTTCGAAATAGGCCTGTGGCGGCGGGACCTGAACGAAGTCTTCGGCTGTTGCATAGAACGCGCGATCTCCACCAATCCGAAATGGGATTCCGCTGGCCTTGATCAGGGCGTCGACCGTGGGTTCGATGAGGCCAGCCGGCGGTGGCGGCGCAGGGGTAGCAATGCCGTCGGGCAGTTCCTCGCACTGATTGGTGTTGAAGACGGTAAATCGTTTGAGGAATGGAATTGCCTGCGCGTCTTCGCCGGTCTCGGCGGCGCGTCGCTTCTCGTCGTTCGGAACGAAACGATCCGCGTAGACAATGCTGGTGCCGCGCTCTCCCTTGCGAACGTGGCCGCCAAGCGAGAGCGCCTGACGAAAGGTGAGCCAACTTTGACCTGTAAATCCGCGTTCGATCACGGCTCCCCAGAGGATCAGGATGTTCACACCGCTGTATTGCCGGTTGGTCGACGCGTTTTTCGGCATGGCCAGCGGCGCTTTCGCCGCGGCCGTACCCCAAGGCTGGACCCAGGGCACGCGGCCGGCCTCAAGCTCGGCAATGATCCTGTCGGTGATTTCGTTATAGAGGTTCGCCCGGTCCTGGCCGGCGCGCGCGCAAGCATTAGGGTTTGACATCGCGGGTCTCCGCGACGGGCACCGCGAGCCTCTCTCGCAGCTTGTAACCCGTCACGGAAAAAACAGCCTGCACTCTTACTCTCAGCCTCTTCGCAATCTGCTTGAGGGGCCGCAGGCCCGATCAGGCGTGCGCCCAAGGGCGCATCGCCTCAACGGAAAATGGCACCCGGAGAGCGTGAGCATAGCGACCCGAAGGGGCACGCGGGTCCGAGTGCAGCGACGAGACCGGTTCAATAGCGGCACCCGGGAACGGGGCAGTGATAGCGATCGCCGCAGGCGAGCCCCTTTCCCGAGTGCCCCCGGCGAGGAGCACCAAAGCTCTAGCGCGAGGGATCGAAGCCGCAAGGCCGAGACGCTGCGCGGCTCGGTTCACGAGAGCCCGGTGCGGCTCTTGCCGCACGCGCCAAGACCTGAGCGAAAGTGATGCAGGCAATGATACGAGAACCGCCCGGCATTTTCAGAGTCTCACAATTATGGAAGAAAGGGCCTGCGGAGCGAAAGCGAAAACCATTCGCGGGACGCAGCAAAAGAGGCACCCGCAGGAGGGTCAGCATAGCGGCCGACGCGTAGCGGCGGGACCCGGGACCGAGTGCAGTCGCGAGACCGGTTAAGAAGGCACCCGACCCGAAGGGCAGTGATAGCGACGCCGGAATGCAATGACGGCGAAACCCGAGAGCCAGTGCCTCCGGCGAACGACTCAATACGGATGCACGTCTCGTTGGTATCAATTTTGCTTTTGTGATATCGTCTCACGCGTGCGCATGTCTATGCACGGCATGGGCATGTTCACTCAGAGCCAATTCTTACAGAGGACGACATGGCCAAGAAAGCGAAGAAGGCAAAGAAGACCGCGAAGGCAGCCACCAAGAAGGTGGCAAAGAAGACTTCAAAGAAAAAGAAGTAGTCGTATCGGCTACTGATCTATTGCCGCCTTCGGGTCGCAACCCGCATGAAAAGCGAGACCTCCCAAAGGATATGAAGCGTCCTTTGCAGCCGTTTGGTATCGCGGCAAGCTAAGATAAGGCCGGACCTTTGTGCAGGTGGCTGCTGCATAAAGGTCCGGTTTTTCGTTTCTGCCCCGCGAGGGCGTGATCTGCTCGTGCGCGAGGGATCGAAGCCGCAAGGCCGAGACGCTGCGCGGCTCGGTTCACGAGAGCCCGGTGCGGCGACAGCCGCACGCGCAAAACGGACAAGGAGCGACCACCAGAGTTCGGACGTCTGGTTTCTTCGGCTCGTTCTTGCCCACCCTAGCATCTGGCCGGCGGAAAATTCGGCCTTCGAAAGACCACGAGATCCCACGATCCCGAATCCCAGTCGTGTGTTAGCGATGGGGAACGTCTGCGGGACTAAACGATTCGTTTCAGCGTGGGAGAACTCTTTCAATGCTGATGACCAAGCAGAGACGGCCTGCGATCCGCACCCTGCGCGGTTGGGCAATCCATGTGCTGAACGAAGCCGGCGCCATCCACGAGTGCGAGGAGCACGGTTGGATGCAGGACCGCGCCGATCCGCTTGCACGAGAGCGGGCCTTCGACATCGCCCGTCAAGACCCGCCAGCAGCCGTCTCCCCTCGCGCAGCGGAGGCCGCGGTTCCGACGTGCTGGACTCGATCGGTGATACCTGCCCTGAATGCCCGTCTGACTAGGCACCCTCGGACGCCAGCCCGTCTCTCCGAACTCAGCGGCCCAGCCGTTTCTCCACCCGCTTGCGCGCGTTGCCGACCTTTTTGACGGCCTTCTTCACTGCTGGCGCCGGCCTTCCGGTCTTCTTTGCCTCGTACTGCACTTCGTAATCCTGCCCGCCTGCCACCCGCGCCCGGTCCTGCTTTCGTCCGCGCGCCGTTTTGCTCTTCTTCGCTACCGCCATGGGTGCCTCCTATGGGATTCGCAGGTTCCGGAACGATTCCAACTGTGCCAATTTGAATCGGCTGTAGCGTGGAGTACTTCAGTGGCGTCTCAGCGTAAAATGCCGGCGGCTATCGGCGTCAAGGCGCCTTTGCCCGGCTTCATCGAACCGGCCCTCGCATCCTCAATCGAGAAGGTGCCATCCGGCGAGCGCTGGATTCACGAAATCAAGTTCGACGGCTACCGTGTTCAGGTCCATCTGGCCAACGAGACGGCGAAGATCTTCACCCGGCGCGGCCACGATTGGACGCATCGCTTCAAAAAGGTCGCTCATGACGCCTAGCGGATCAAGGCGAACTCGGCGGTGGTGGACGGCGAGATCGTGGTACCGGCCGCCGACGGCACTACCGACTTCTCGGTTCTACAGAACGAGCTCAAGGGCAAATCGAAGAGCATCGTGCTTGTAGCGTTCGATCTGCTCTATCTGAACGGCCGAGATATAAGGAAGTTACCGCTTTTTCAGCGCAAAGCCGAACTCAAGAAGATCCTAGGCGGCACCGACATCCAGTTCAGCGAAAGCTTCGAGATAGACGGCCGCGAGATGTTCGCGCATGCCTGCAAGCTCGGCCTCGAAGGCGTCGTCTCGAAGGTCCGGGGCAGCCTCTATCCAAAGGGACGCACGAACGACTGGGTCAAGAAGACCTGCGTGCAGCGGGAGACGCTGACCATTGCCGGTTTCGCACTCGATGGGACGAAGTGGGACGGGATCTACGTCGGCCGGCGCAAGGGCGACGATCTGGTCTATGCCGGCAAAGTCGATCACGGCTTCGACAAGGTCTCGGCCGCCGATCTGCAGAAACGGCTTAAACCCCACATCCGAAAGACCCAGCCTTATACCAGGCGTATCGCTCACAAGGGCATCTGGGTCGAACCCAAGCTTCTGGCCGAGATAGAGTATCGCGCGAAGTCAGCCGAGGGAAAGGTCCGTCACCCGTTCTTCCGGGGCCTGCGGGAGGACCTGTGATGGATGCGTTCGATCGCTTCTGGCAATGGGCGAACAAGCCCCTGGAAAGTCCGCTGACGATTCCGGCCGAGCTGCATCGGGCGGTCATGGAGCTTGCTCCTGAAGACCGACGGGACCGCACCGCGGTGAACCGAGCCGCAGCGCGCGTACCAGATCCCGAACGATGAACGCTCCCTCTGGCTTTCACTCAATGCCGCAAAGCAAGAACCCGTCAAGAAATTAACTCCGCGCACGCTGCAGCGCAGCTTCCAATCGCTCCTTCTCCTTACTCCAGCGTGCGTCTTCAGTTTGCGATCTCTTCGCGAGAGCCTCAACCTCGGCCTGGATGGCGCCGGCCCACTTCGCGTGCTCCTGCTCCGCCCTGTCCAACGCAGCCTGCGCCTTGTCGACGGCCCGCTGACGGCGCTCACGCTCCTTCTGCCTGGCGGCCTCTTCCCTCGCCCGTTCATCTGCGCGGCGCCTCTCCTCCCGTTCGTAGGCGAGGGCGGCCTTCCGCTCCGCCACCTTGTCGACAGGACGCGAGGAAGGCTCCTTCGATACAGGGCGCTTTGATTTGCGGGCGGCTTTCGTCGGTCTTCCGCCGCCGTCAAGATCGGTGGGCAGTTCGGCATGCTCGCTGAACGATCCGCCGGATCCGACGGGGCGCTTGAGAACGACGCCAGGCTTCTTCATGGCCACAGCGATGATGTCTGGGTCCTCGCTTTCCTTCGCCGCTCCCTGGTGGAAGAGATTGCTGTCGGCGCCCCAGGCTTCGAGAGCTGCCTTCATGGAGGGAGCGGCGATCGCCAGATCGAAGAAGCCCAGCGACGCCTGGTAGGTCTTGAGTTTTCTCGCCATGACACGCTTTCCCGCTCGCGACGCAATCATTTGATGCGTCGTTCAGTCTACCTCGTGAGCGGGGATTCTTCGAAGCGGGCGCACAGCGCGGGCGGTACGGGATATAGGTACCGACCGCTCCGGCGCCACCGGATGCTTCACGATAGGCTAGGCCGACTTTCGTTGCGGCTTTGGGGCAGGCTTCTTCGCCGCGGCCTCTTTCGCCGGCTTCTTGCCCGCGATCGGCATCAGCATTTCCTTTTGCCCCGCAGCCGCCTTGCGCGGCTTCTTGCCTGGTTTCTTCGGCGGCTCTGTCGCGGCCGCCCCCTCTCTTCCGATGCTCTTGCGCAGCGCGTCCATCAGGTCCACGACGTTCTCACCTCGAGGACGCGCTTTCGCGGTGATGGGCTTGCCGGCGCGCTTTTGATTGATGAGATCGATGAGCGCGGTTTCGTACTGGTCTTCGAACTTGTCCGGCTCGAAATGGCCCGCCTTCTGATTGACGATGTGTTTTGCGAGATCAAGCATGTCCTTGGTGACTTTGACATCCTGGATCTCGTCGAAATACTCCTTTTCGGAGCGGACTTCGTAGGGATAGCGCAGCAGCGTCCCCATCAACCCCTTGTCGAGCGGATCGAGCGCGATGATGTGCTCCCGATTGGTCAGGACCACGCGACCGATCGCGACCTTGTTCATCTCGCGGATCGTTTCGCGGATGACGGCGAAGGCGTCGTGGCCAACTTTCCCGTCCGGCACCAGGTAGTAGGGACGGATCAGATACCGCGGGTCGATCTCGCTCCGATCGACGAACTCATCGATCTCGATAGTTCGCGTTGATTCCAGCGCAACGTTCTCAAGCTCCTCCTTCGTCACCTCGATGTAGGTATCGGTATCGACCTTGTAGCCTTTGACGATGTCCTCGTTGTCGACCTCCACGCCGGTATCGGCATCCACCTTGGCGTACTTGATCCGGTGGCCGGTCTTTCGGTTCAGCTGGTTGAAGGAGACCTTCTCGGATTCCGACGTGGCCGGATAGAGCGCAACCGGACAGGTGACGAGGGAAAGACGCAGGAAGCCTTTCCAGTTAGCGCGGGGGGCCATGCCGAGGGAACTCCGATACTGATACCGGATTCAAGACGAACGATCCGGCTTGGTTCCGACACCGCGACCGGTCCCACAGGAGGATTTTTCTCAGCGGCTGCCTGGTCGGACTCGACATTTGTTCTTGTTATGTTCTAATTCGGGCATGACCGACCGACCCGCGAGCTGGCGCATGCCGACCCCGAAACAGATGGAAAAATTGGCCGCTGAAGCCGACCCTAGACGAGCGCCGTCCGCGGCGGGCCCAGATGCCCCGCTCCCGGCCGAATATTGGGAATCGGTCCTCAAAGACCCTCGCGCCGGCGCGACCGTGGTCCAGGCCCGACAGCAACGCCTCTCGGAAATTAAGGCCCACGTGCTGGGCGTCTCCTGTCGCCGCTGCGAGCGGACTGTGGAAATCCAGACCGCTGATGCCGTCCGCTTGTATGGCGATAATGCGCTCTGGAAGGACGTGGCGCAGCGGTTGTTCGACAACACCTGCCAGCAGCGTACCGGCAGGCATGAAGAAGACGGGTGCTGGCCAGCGTTCGAGACGCCGTAGTGCTCAGGTTTTGCCGATCCGATCTCGTTGCACCTGGATGTCCGGATGGCGCCGAAGTATCACCCTACGCCCTTGTCGGGCGGCGATCGCAAGGCTCTGGCGAAAGAGCTCGGCAAGGCACGCGCGATGGCTAACATCCTGGCTACCCAATCGGCGGAGATGCGGGCCAAAGGCGAGGCGATGATCCAGCAAGCCGACAGGCTGCTTTGCGAAAGCTGGAACGAGCGGATGTGGAGTGACGGCGAACCGATCGATCCGTCGCCGACCATCGATCAGGCCGTGAATGGAGGCTTCCCCTGGCTGGAGATCAGGTGCGCGCGCTGCAAGACGCCGAGCGACGTGGACCTCGCGGCGATGAAGCACCCACCGACTACTTTCGTGCACGATCTCGCCAGCAGGCTGCGCTGCCGCAAATGCGCCAAGGCGGGCCGGCGTCCATCCGCGACTCTGCTACAATTGACGTGGCAGCCGCGCCACCCTCGAACCGATTCCTGACCGATGTGCAATCTTTATTCGATCACGACAAACCAAGCCGCGATCAGCGCGCTATTTCGTGTCGTGAATCGATACGTTGGAAATTTGGCGCCGATGCCTGGCGTGTTTCCGGACTACAAGGCACCGATCGTGCGCAACGGGCTCGAGGGCCGCGAACTCACTACGGCGCGTTGGGGAATGCCATCGTCGTCAAAAGCGCTCATGGACGCCACGAAGAAACGAGCCGAGAAGCTGCAGGCCAAAGGCAAGACCGTTGATTTCAAGGAACTGCTGCGGATGGAGCCGGACAGCGGCACGACCAACATCCGCAACGTGAAGAGCAAGCACTGGACGAGGTGGCTGGGGACCGAAAATCGCTGCGTGGTGCCGTTCAACTCCTTCAGCGAATTTAACAAGGCCGAGGGCGGCGACATCTGGTTCGCACTAGATGAGAGCCGCCCCCTCGCCTGCTTCGCCGGCATCTGGACCAACTGGACGTCCGTCCGGAAGGTCAAGGAAGGCGAGACGACCAACGACCTCTACGCGTTTCTCACAACGGAGCCGAATGCCGAGGTTGGCGCCATCCACCCCAAGGCGATGCCGGTCATCCTGACAACACCGGAAGAAGTCGAGACCTGGATGACGGCTCCAACCGACGAAGTCTTGAACTTGCAGCGACCGCTTCCGAATGGATCGCTCAGGATCATCGCCCGCGGCGTCAAGGAAGACCCGGCCGGGCAGACAACGTGACTGGCGAGGACGACGACCAGACAGAGGCCTCACCCCGTCAGCGCAAAATAATCCACATCGACATGTACGCCTTCTACGCGTCCGTCGGGCAGCGTGATAATCTGGACTTGCGCGGCAAGCGAGAACCAACTCCAAGACGAGGGGCGCGCTCTGAAGAATTTAGCTCTTCTCCGCCGAGCGCCGCCAGAGACGCAGACTTTGAGCGACGACATTGCGTTCGGGGATTAGCCTCGACTTAGCTCCCGATTCCGATAGTGCGGCGGTTGCGTGGTCTAAAATAACAGTATGGTCAGTATTTTTGGCACCGCACAAAATGGCGATGTCCCCACGTTATCCAACCTCCCTTTATCCCGGTTGACCTCTGCGCTCTAAAGTTGCAGCATGTTCACTTGGCGAACATAAGTCTCTTAAAGTCCCTCTATTTGCAGCGCCATTCCATGAGAGTTGATGCACGTGAGCTCTTCCGACATGTCACCGCCGAGAAGTCAGAACTTTATCGGAAAATCATGGATGCATTCGCTGCGGCTAAGCGACAGTTCCGCCTCCATCTGAGACCAGACGAAGTTCTTGCCGATGCGCAGTGGGATACCGCACCTCCGAAGATCGAAGATCTTCAAGGTGCTTTGGCGCAGCTAACTGAATGGGGCAATCTCGAGTCGCAGCCCGACACAGCTCGTGTTGCTAGTATCAGTGACTTCTACCGTGCCCGTTTTTTGTTCGTCTTACTGAGGGTGGAGAGGCCGTCGAGTCAGCCCTTACTGTATTCAGCCAAGCACTAAGGCGGCGAGCCGAACTGCAGAGCGTTGCGCTCGAAGACATTGCAAAGCAGTTACAGGTTCTGCGTAACCTCTCGCAAGATCCCATCTTCGACGATGCAAAAATTCATGAGACCCTGCGTGATTTGGTTCGAGTGTTCGAAGGTCTCGCCGAAAACGCCCAGGCATTCATGGCGAGCATCGGACGCAGCATCGAGCTTCAGCATTCGGATACAACTGCAATTATCGCCTATAAGAAGAGGCTGATCGATTATCTCGATCGATTCATCGGCGACCTTGTCAGCCGCTCGGGCGGCATCGCACAGCATCTTATCGCGCTTGATCCAGTCATTCGTGAGCTTTTGCGGCAAGCGTCGCAACGCGAAGCCCGAGATGCGGCTCCCGGGCAAGACAACGAACAACAGGATGCGCTAGCTCGGTCGCTTGATGCTTGGACGGAGCGATGGAAGGGTCTGCGAGGCTGGTTCGTTAGCCCAGGAAATGATCCGCCGCAGGGCGAGGTGCTAAGATCCAGGGCGCGATCGGCCATTCCGCATCTGCTCGCGGTTATCGCTGCATTGAACGAACGCCGCAGCGGACGCAGCGATCGATCCGCAGACTTTCGCGTCCTTGCCCATTGGTTTGCAGATTGTGGCAGCGAGGACGGGGCACATCGGCTTGCCCGCGCTGCATTCGCACTCAATCCGGCACGGCACTTCCTGATTGGCGCGGAAATCGCTGACCTGCCAGCTACGACGCCTTGGAATGATGCTCCGCCCGTACGTATTCACCCGCGCTTACGCGAATATGGTGAGATGGCCCCACGTGGTCCGCTGCCGCGCGTGCAGGACCGTCAGGCCGAGCGAGAACGGTTACAAGCGCAGTTAACCGAGGAAGATCTTGAAATCCAAGAGGCTCGTGCACGTCTTGCGAGCGGGGAGCCCATTCGCCTGTCTGAGTTCGGCGAGCTCGATCGTCACGGGTTTCAGCTTTTCCTCAACCTTCTGGGTGAAACGCTTCCTGCGCAGACGCACCCCGACGAGACTGTCGAACGACAAACCGGCGATGGCCTGTTGCGGGTACGCCTAGAGCCGCTCGACGCAGACTCGACTGCTGAGATCGCAACCGAAACAGGGTTGTTCACCGGTCGCGACCACCTTCTCACCGTGACTTCCATGGAGGTGAGACATGAGTAGCGGGAGCGAACAGCAGGACGGTCAACCACGGCGTGGCGACGGCGGACGCTCGGACGGCAGGGCGGCCCGCGCCGAGAGTCAAAACATCGGGCTGCACCAAGCGCGCTATGTACGAGAGGAGGTTTCAACCGCACTCCGCGCACTCTTGATGACGCCTTTAATGACCTCGGCGCATCCAGATTTTGCGGCTGTGCGTCGCCACTCTGAAACTCTCAGAGAGTGGTTCGCACGCGAGACCGGTTGGATCCTCAATGTCGAACGTGATTGCGCTCGTCTCTTCAAGCGTCCTGCCGATCTCCTCGATCCCACACGTGGCTTCCCGGATTACGATAAACGCCGCTATATCCTATTCTGCCTTGCGTGTGCCGTACTTGAGCGCGCTGATCCGCAAATCACGCTACGAGTGCTTGGCGATCGATTGCTTGCGTTCGCTGCAGAGCCTTCCTTGAATGACGTTGGTTTCAGCTTCACTCTGCAGACACACCATGAACGACGCGAGCTCGTGGCCGTGTGCCGCCACCTCTTGGACATTGGTGTTCTTGTTCGCGTCGCGGGTGAGGAAGAGGGCTTTGTGCATCACGTTTCCGAGACTCCCGAACACCTGCACGATGCGCTTTATGACATCCAGCGTCGCGTGCTGGCCGGGATTCTTGCAGCGGTGCGCGGTCCTTCGACGTGGGCTGCGGAAGAAGCGCCCCAAGATCTAGAGCAGCGCTTGCAGGCCCTTACCAATGAACATGTGCCGGATAGCGACGAAGGCCGTAGGACCGCCACACGGCGTGATCTGTCGCGTCGTCTCCTTGATGATCCGGTCGTTTACACCGACTCACTCGATGCAAATACGCGCGCTTATTTCTTAAATCAGCGCGGCGCGATGGGCGCCCGGCTCTCGGAAGCCGCTGGTCTCATTGCCGAGCAGCGCGCGGAAGGTTTGGCACTTGCTGACGAAACGGGAGCACTCACCGATCTTTCAATGCCGGCAGAGGGTACCGAGGCGCACGTCACGCTCCTGGTGGCCGAGCATCTTGCTGGAAGGCTCCGCGAAGGAAATGAGCCAGAACATCAGATCCCGACTGAGGTCGACGTCACGAATTTTATTGAGAAAGCTCGTGAACGTTATGGTCGTTACTGGCGCAAATCGGCACGGGAACCAGGCACGCAACGCGAATTAGCTCGTATCGCTTTAGAGCGGTTGCGCAAGCTTCGTCTGATCTCAATCTCGGCGAACGGTGTCCGTCCGTTACCTGCAATCAGTCGCTTCGCCGTCGGGCAGGCGGAGATCCGGGAAACCGGTACTTCGCGCAAATCTGCAGGCCAACGAAATTCCGATGCGCAATAATGGATCCAAGCCGGACTTGCCCATTCCCGCTCGCGAGCGGTGGCAGCCGCTTCGCCTCGGATTGGTCGATCTCTTTCACTACGATAGTGAGGAGTTCTGGTTTCGGGATGGTCACCTGCTGCTTCGTGGGAACAACGGGACCGGGAAGTCCAAGGTACTCTCGTTGTCGCTTCCATTTCTGTTTGACGCCCAGCTGAAGTCGTCGCGAGTCGAACCAGACGGTGACGCGACGAAGAAGATGGCGTGGAATCTGCTGCTTGGGAAGCACGACCGCCGAATGGGATACACCTGGATCGAATTTGGGCGCTTGTCGGAAGACGGACTGCCACGCTACCTAACTCTGGGTAGTGGTTTGTTGGCGGTAGCGGCTCGACCCAACGTCGATAGCTGGTTCTTTATTCTCGATGGCTCGCGCGTTGGTCAGGACGTGTGGCTGACGAGCCCGCAGCGGGTTGTGCTGACAAAGGAGAAGTTGAGAGAGACGTTAGCCGATCATGGGCAAGTCTATGACACGGCGGCGAGCTATCGCCGTGCCGTGGATGAGCATCTTTTCCAGCTGGGTAATGCCCGCTATTCCGCGCTGATGGACACACTAATTCAACTTCGGCAACCTCAGTTGTCGAAGAAACCGGATGAAGCCAATTTGTCGGCCGCGCTGACGGAAGCATTGCCTCCGCTGTCCACCGACCTTCTCACGGACGTGGCCGATGCGTTCAATCAACTGGAGGAAGATCGTCGGCAGTTGCACGACTACCAAGCGCTCGCTCGTCACGTCGGCCAATTTACGGAACGATACCGGACCTACGCCAGGACACAGACACGGCGGCAGGCACGAGGCTTGCGTAGCGCGCAAACGGGTTTCGACAATGCTAGTCGTGCGGCTAACGAGGCTCGGTCAGAGCTAGAAACGCTGCAAGCGGCAGAGGAAGAGGCGAACGGAGCTCATCGCGTCGCGGAAGAGATAGTGGCCACGAACCGAACACGCCGAGAGGTCTTATTATCTGACCCGGTGAACAAGGACGCGAATCGACTAGATTCTGCCGCAAGAGAAGCCAATGACCGCAAACGCGAGGCCGAACAGGCTGACGCCAGGTCGCAGGCATCGAAGAGCCGCTTTGTCAGCGAACAAAATGCCACATCTGAGCGGGGTGAGCGCGTTGCCAGCATAGGCCACCAAGTGCTCGAGATCAGAAAGGCCGCATTCCCGCTCGCAGAGCTCAGCGGCATCGAGCAACACTGGAAACGGGAATTTCTTACCGGGTCAGAGCTCTTCGAACTCGCTGCATCGAACGAACAGGCCTGCGAATCTTCAAAAGACGATCTGCGGCAGACGATTGAACGCCGGCGTGGGCAAGTTGCGCACATGAGGAACCTTCGCGGAACCGTCGACGAAGGAGAGCGAGACCGTGACGCGAAGAATCGGTCGCATCAGGAGCAGCAGGAAGAAGCGAAGGCGGCTGAGACGCGACGCGATGCAGCGGATCAGGCCATTGAAGCTGAGGGACATGCGCATCTTGGTGCTTGGGAGACGCACTTCAGCGCTCTTCAACAATTGACGCTGCGAGATGCACAAGGATCTCTGAACTTGCTCGCAACGTGGGTTGTCACCCTGGAGGGGGAGAACCCCGCGCGCACTTCGTTGCAAGAAGCGCAGCAGGTGGCCAGCGAGCGCCTCGCTACCCGACGGTCGGCATTAATCGCCGAGCGACGCGCTATCGAGACCGAAGAGGCGGACCTAACGACCGAGCGCGAGCGTCTTGAGAAAGGCGTGGACGCTGTACCGCCCGTTCCGCCATTCCGCGCGGCGGGGGTCCGAGTTGACCGTGCCGGCGCTCCGCTGTGGCAGCTTGTCGATTTCCACGAGCGTCTTGATGCATCTCAGCGTGCCGGGCTCGAAGCGGCGCTCGAAGCATCGGGCCTACTCGATGCATGGGTGGAGCCTGACGGAACCATGCATGCCCCGAGTGGAGTCCGACGGCTCCATGATACGGAACTGATTGAACGGCCGCGTCAGCCGGAAACGTTGGCTCACTGGCTGCAGCCTTCGGGAGATCAGGTCTCGGCGGGCGTTGTCACGAACCTGCTTCTCGGCATGAGTTGCACGGAGTTAGATAGCGGCCAGGCGGAGACCTGGCTATCGCCGACGGGATGCTTCCGAATTGGAGCACTTTCCGGCGCTTGGTCCAAACCGGTTGCAATCTACATAGGCTACGCCGCCCGAGCCGCGGCTAGAACGCGCAGGCTTGCGGCTATCTCGATCAGACTCGACGAGCTCGCGCAAGCACGCACTTCACTGGAAGATCGCTTTGCGGAGCAGGCGCGCGACCAAGAGCGCGCCGCGACAGAGTGGCGCGTTTCTCCTGGAGACGACCTATTGCGAGCCTGCCATGCCCAAGCAACATCAGCTGCCCGCGACTTTATCGCGGCTTCCAGCCGGCTCGAGCAAGCCGCTCAAAGACTAGCGGATTCCGTCGAACGCCTTAACAATGCGCGATCAGTCCTTCAGAAGGATGCTCACGACCTGCATCTTCCTGAGGATCATGTCCAATTGAATGCGGTCGATACGACGCTTGCGCAGCTGACAGAAAAGGTTCTGACGCTTGCTCATACGGCCCGCGAGTTGCGTCAGGCCCAATCGGAGTTGCAGAAGCAACAGAACCGTGAACAAGACGCCAAACAAGAGGCTAACGCAAATATTGCGTACGCAGTCGAGCAGGGGCGCAAGGCTATCGAGGCGAGGATACGGTTAGAGACACTTCAAGAAACGGTGGGCACGAAGGTTGCCGAACTACAAGCCAAGCTCGAGGCAGCTCGGACCGCGCTCGAACTCAGCGAAGCCGATTCAAAGGAAAAGGGAAAAATTGCGCGCAGCGCAGGCGAAGAACGTGCACGTGCGGATCAAAAGGTAATCTCGGCAGACGAGCTATTGCAGGAGCGAGCCGCCGCGCGTCAACAAGCTATCACTCGATTGCAGGGATTCGCTGCAACCGACCTTCTGTCCATCGCGCTTCCGGAGATTGACCTACCTGATCCTCGAGGTGTGTGGACGATCGAACCGGCACTGACGCTCGCACGTCGGGCTGAACAAGCCCTTTCGGACGTTCCCCATGACGACGAAGCATGGAAGCGAATCCAAAGTCATCTTTCTACGGATTATACCGAACTCAGCCGCGCACTTAGCGCGCTTGGCCACCAGGCCCAAATGGACCAGACGGCCGACTATGGACTGGTCGTGACTGTCGTCTACCAAAATCGACCGGAGCGGCCTGATCGGCTTAAGGAGCGACTCGAGGGCGAGATTGCTCAACGTCATGAGCTTCTGACGGCACGAGAACGAGAGATACTCGAAAATCACCTTCAAGCCGAGATTGCCGCCGCGATTAAAAGGCTAATGCAGGACGCTGATCGGAAGGTCGATGCTATCAACGAGGAGCTATACAAGCGACCAACATCCACCGGAGTTCGCTTCCGGTTGCAATGGCTGCCGCTGGCCGAGGGGGCCGACGGGGCGCCCGTTGGACTGGATGCCGCCCGAAAACGACTGCTGAACACGAGTACGGACCTTTGGAGTTCCGAGGATCGCAGCGTGGTCGGTGCCATGCTGCAAGATCGAATCAACATCGAACGTACGAACGCCGACGCGACTACGGGCGGCAGTCTCCTCGATCAATTGAGCAGAGCCCTCGACTATCGTCATTGGCATGCATCAATTCACAGTCCAACGTTGGCAGGATAAACAGTGGCGCAAGCTCTCCGGGCCAGCATCGAGTGGTGAACGAGCGCTAGGCCTAACGGTTCCGTTGTTCGCAGCGGTCGCAAGCTTTTATAGCCAGAGCGGCTCGCCGCACTCTCCGCGGCTTGTGTTACTCGACGAAGTCTTTGCAGGCATCGACGATTCTGCGCGAGCTCACTGCATGGCGCTAATTCGTGAATTCGACCTCGACTTCGTCGTAACAAGCGAACGCGAGTGGGGATGCTATGCCGAATTACCGGGCGTATCCATTTGCCACCTTCAGAGGCTTGAGAATATCGACGCAGTACACGTCTCTCGTTGGACGTGGGACGGCCGTGCGAAGCAGCGTGAAGATGATCCGAATCGAAGGTTTGCAGACGCATGATTGAGGGGGACGGCCGTCTCCGACGTCTGCTCGGCGGCGATGCACTTGCATCGCTGAGAATGCGTCTTCGACAGCGCTTTGAGCGAGGTCCGGTTGATGGGAAAATAGAGCGCCTTCGCATTTCAAACCTCAACAGGGACGAGCATTCCGCGCTTGCCGGGCTCATGGGTCGGCCCGCACGTTTCTCGGGCTCCATGCAAATCGATGTACAAGTGATCGATGCGGCCCTAAGCCGAGCAGGCGTGGCAAGCTCGTTGCGCGAAGCATTGGAGTCGATCGACGGCCCTATCATCCACGCAGAAACTGCTCAGACCGAATTGAACGCGAGATGGTCGAAGGCGATATCTTTCGCAACTCATCTGGATTTCTCGAGCTTTCTTCAAGTTCCCTCGGGCACAGGCCTGCTCAAGCGGTTATCAAATAGTAACCCGGACGTCGCTGCGCGGCTTTGCGCGCAGGCGGATACGGTTCTCAAGCTTCTGCCAGCCAAGGGCATGACCCGTGCACAGTTGGCCGCCGGAACGCTAGGCGACGCGCATGCGCTCGACATGGGCGAATCCGTGGCGACCCTGGTACTCGCTGTCTGGCGCAAGAAGGGTCGCGACGAACGCACTGATGACGAGAATCGGCTGCTTGAGAGCGACGACATTCGCGGCATCGGTGAAGATCGGATTCGGGACATTTGGGCTAGAGCAGGGATTCTGGTCAACGAACTAGCACGGCCTGCACTGTTTCTGAACCTAAACATCGACAGCAGTCAGACGCCGTCGTCCGGGGAGCCGAATTACGCCTCACTTCGCTTTCTGTTACGTTCCAATCCGCTCTGGGACGTGAGATCGCGAAATGTCTACGTTTGTGAGAACCCCAATTTGTTGGCTATCGCGGCCGACAAACTCGGCGCAAACTGTGCGCCGATGGTATGCACCGAGGGAATGCCTGCTGCCGCGCAACGCGTTATCCTGCAACAACTGGTAACCGCCGGCGGCCGCCTCCTCTATCATGGCGACTTCGATTGGCCAGGGTTGCGCATCGGCAATCATGTGATGCGCGAATTTGGAGCCGTCCCGTGGCGGTTCGACGTAAAGGAATATCTGGCGGTAGTAGCACGCGCGCCACGTCCCGGCTTTTCATTGACTGGCCTTGAGGTCCACGCCTCTTGGGACGAAGCTCTGACGGCAGCGATGCGAACCCACGGTCTTGCGATAGCCGAAGAAAGTCTGGCCGATGAACTGCTACAGGATTTGGCTCGATGATCGCCCGCTCCACCCTCGTCGTAGACGGGCCATTGGCGATACGCATGCAGCGGCTAGCGGCTGCACGGCAAGGAAACATCGGTCGTGAAATCCTCACCCTTCCGCTTGTTGCCGCGCGGCTGGCCGGCGGGTTTATCGCCCCCGTCACTACCGACGTTCTTTATCCTGCCATTCAAGCGGCTTTGGCCGCCGGCGGCTTCCAAGATCTTGGCAGCGTTTCGAACCTACCGGGCATGCCTCGAGCCGTGCTTCAGGCGCTCGACGCAGTATGGCGTGCAGATATTGACCTATCATCCCTTCCCCAGCACGTTGGGCGCTTTGCAGATCTACATCTGCTTGAGACACGCATAAGGGAGCTTCTTCCTCCCTCCAGGAGGCTGCCTCGCGATCTTCGCGGCGCCGCGATGTCAAGGGTATCGCAGTCGAAGATCTTGCTCGGGCCGGTTACGCTTGGCGGGATAGTGGAGATCGATGCCGTGTGGCGTCCCTTGCTGAATGGAATCGCTCACTTCACCGAGCTTTCCTGGGATTCACCTGTCCAAGCCGAGATTGCATGGTTCAAGGGCACGCTTCGCCGACGCACGGCGGTTGCTCCCGCAAATTTTTTAGCTGAGGCCAGTGCCGATCCGAAATCCGAGGTCGTCGAGGCACTTCGATGGGTGCGTCAGCTCCTGTCGTCGGGCCAAGCAAAGGCTGAGGAGATCGCGATAGCGGCGACGTCGACGCCGGGCTGGGACGATCACTTTCTCGCCTACGCAAACAATGCCGGACTCCCGCTCCACTTCTCGCATGGCGTTCCGGCACTCAGCACGCCTGAAGGACAGGCCTGTGCTGCCTTAGCAGACATCTTGACGAACGGCCTGAGCCAGGAACGCGTTTGGCGGCTTTTCAGACGCCTGCCGGCGCGTCCCTTCTTAAGTACTCTTCCAGAAGATTGGTTCTCGTCGATACCTCGGAATGCCGGCCTGAGGACTCTGAATCAGTGGCGGGAAGCACTCATCGTGGGCCGATCGTATCGTGCAGCTGGCGACCTAGCTGAGACCGTCCTCCTTCCGGTTCTCGACCTCCTTGCACGGGGACCCAACATCGGGCGAGAGGCCGGCCGCCTGCTACTCAGCGGGGCCAGCTTGGCCATGTGGGAGGAAGCATCACGGAGCGCGCCTCCCCACGCTGTAGCGCTATCGCTGCAGGCATTGCGGGTACGTGATGGGCGAGATCCGGCCAACAGTGTTGTTTGGTGTCCCGCGTCGCACCTGGCTGCGAGCCCGCGACCATTTGTCCGTTTGCTGGGCATGACAAATCGATTGTGGCCTCGCTTTGAGAATGATGATCCTCTCATCCCCGACCATCTTCTCGACCGGCGTACATTGCATGGACTCACGACGGTAGACCGCGACCGTTTACATTTTGACGTCATCCGCAGTGCAACGCGCGAGATATTGGTGCTGTCTCGACCGGAGCGTAACGCGAAGGGGAGCGTCCTCTCCCCGAGCTCGCTGTGGCCAAAGGACGAGGCCATTCATAAGCGGGACCGCATTCCTCCACACGCATTCAGTGAAGCCGACCGACTATTGGCCCGGCCTCGCGAGGCAGGGCAGCTCGAACACGTCCGCCAGAGCCAGCTTTGCTGGCGAAATTGGCAACGAGAATCAACTCTGACTCGCCACGACGGCTTGATCGCGTCCGACCATCCCGCGGTTCTGGCCGCCCTCGCCCGCACTCAATCAACGACATCGCTGCAGCGCCTTCTGCGAGATCCGCTTGGCTTCGTCTGGCGTTACGCTCTGGGATGGCACTCCACACGCTTGGAGCCCGAGCCCCTTCAGCTTGATCCAATGGCTTTTGGCGAACTCGTGCACGAGCTTGTTAGTGGCGCGATCGCACGGCTTGAACCGAGCCCAGGGTTCGCTCGCGCAAACCCCGATGAGATCGAGGCCGCAATCGCTGCGGCCTCGTCGAGGATTATGGCTTCTTGGCCCCTACAACGCTCCGTACCGCCAGCTACACTTTGGCAGCATACAGTGAAAGAAGCAGCCCGGCGCACGGCCAAGGGGCTTGCATCTGACGAGCCGACGAGGGCCGACACACGAAGCTGGAGCGAGGTCCCGTTCGGCCAGGAAGCATCAATAGGCAGAGAATTGCCATGGAATGAGACGATCAAAATTCCCATTGTTCAGGCGGACCTTATCTACGGCGGTAGGATCGATCGTCTCGATATCCGCGCTTCGGGCGATGGCGCGCAGATTACCGACTACAAGAGCACCAAGCCGCCACCAAAAAGTCAGCAGATCGTACTCGGCCAGGGGCGCGAGCTTCAGCGGGTGCTCTACGCACTGACGGTCCGCACGCTTCTTCCGGAGGTCAGAACGGTTGTCGCAAGGTTGATCTACCTCGCTGATGAGCCTGCCAAGTTCGAATTGAGAGGCGACGAACTGGACAATGCGATTGTCGAGGCCACCAATTTCCTAGTGGCAGCAGTAGAGATCCTGCGGAGTGGACGGATCGCGCCGCGGTGGGAGCAGGACGCGCACTACGATGATATGCGCCTCGCCCTTCCTGCGGATCGTGAAAGCTACCTCCGACGCAAAGGGGGCGACTTTCGCGCCGCCAACCAGAAGCTGGGCAAGCTGTGGAATTCGTCAAAATGACACTGGTCGATCAGGACAATCGCATTCGCGCCATGACCGACTTCACGTCGGTCCTTCTTGTCGAGGCCGCCGCTGGAACGGGAAAAACCTCACTCATGGCCGGCCGCGTCGCAATGATGTTGGCGGCCGGCTTCCCGCCCGGAGACATTGCCGCCATCACCTTTACCGACTTGGCTGCGGGCCAGCTCGCTCGCCGCATCAGGGAGACCGTAGAATCCCTGCTTGCAGGCGACATACCCGATTTCGTCAAGCCCGTGCTCCCTACCGGCCTCACCGTGGCGCAGCACGCGGCACTCTCTGCGGCGGCCCCGAGGCTGGACGAACTGACAGCCACGACGATCCACGGCTTTTGTCAGGCCGTCATCCATAGCCACGGTGTGCAGGCCGGACTCGATCCGGGCGCACGCATCGTCGATGAAACGGTGGCGGAATCGCTTTTTCGCAGCGAGCTTTCCGCGTGGTTTTCCCGCAGGCTCGCCGAGGACGCCATTGAGAACGACCCGATTGTCGTGCTGGCGGAAGAAATCCCATTGAAGGTCGTCGATCTCATTCGCGAACTTGCCATGCTCCGTCGGGAGCATCCGGAAGCGGCTCCGATACCTCCGTTACAGAGTGTTCGACCCGACATCGTGTTTGCTCAGGCCGTCGACGACTTTTTTCGATGGCAGACAAGCATCGACAGCGACAACTGTTTGCGGGGAATCGCTCATGAGCTGCGTCGGCTCTCGGCGCGATATGAACGCGTTTTCGATAGCGCACCGGATTTCGCGACCCTGTGGCGGCTGTGCGATGCCGGTCCATGTCGATTGTTCGCCAAGGGACTTCAGCTCAAGTCTTATGTTGATGCAGCGGATCTCTTTGGCGCGCACCCCGGCGAGTCGGGCAGCGAGGCCGCGATCCGGCACTATCAGATAGCCGCTGACGCTTGGAACGAGTTGATCGGACATATCGCGAGCTTGCTGGTCTGCATTTTGTCGTCATCGCTCGATCTGCTGCTGGAAAGCTACGAGGGTCGAAAACGGGCAGCCGCGGTGCTCGACTTCGATGACCTCCTCTTGCATGTACGGTCCCTTGTCCGCCGTCACGAAGAAGTCCGTCGCGCGATTGGACGACGTTACAAGTATATATTGGTCGACGAATTTCAGGATACGGACCGCATTCAGAGCGAAATCCTCTTCTCCATTGCAGCAACTGACGACCGAGTGGAACGCTGGGAAGATCGTCGGCTGCGGCCCGGCTCTCTATTCCTGGTAGGTGATCCCAAGCAGGCAATCTATCGGTTCCGAGGCGCGGATATCGAGATCTATGAACTTTGTCGCCGGCTCATCGGCGCACAAGACGGCGGGGCCATCATCGAAGTAACGGCCAACTTTAGATCTCAAAAGGCGATAATTCGACACGTTAATTCGTGTTTTGAGACGGTCTTCGGCAAGACCGGTCAGCCCAGATACGTCGCGCTTGCGCCAACCGTCGCTGACGGCTCCTACCCCGTTCCGTGCGTGGCTCGGTTTACGATCCAAGTTGCGACTGAAGGACGTATTTATGCGGAGATGTTCCGCGAGGCCGAAGCCGAAAAGGTTGCGGACATCTGTTCTCGCCTAATCGGCAACGTGTTGATCCGGCGCGCAGATGACTCATTGTCTCCTCTTCAGCCCGGGGACATTGCACTTGTATCGCCAGGGCACACCGAACTCTGGCGCTACGAACGCGCGCTGGAGCAGCGAAACCTTGCCGTATCGTCGCAAGCCGGTCAGTCGCTCATGCGTCGGCAGGAGACTCAGGATATCCTCGCACTCCTTCGTGTACTGGCGGATTCCTCCGACACCCTCGCCTTCGGTGCGCTCATGCGCGGACCATTGGTCGGGCTGAGCGACCAGGAACTCTTGGACATCACCGCGGGGCTGCCGGAGATGAACGGACGCCCGCACTTCTTCAGCGTAAGGACCAATCCTTCGGCGATCCAACATGCCGTCGCGAAAGCAATCCTTATCAGCCTGCAAGACCTCCGGCGGCGCGCAGCCATCTCGACGCCGAGCCTGATCCTGGCTGAAGCGATTGAACGTCTGAACGTACGGGTGATTATGGCGGCTCGCCACCGCAATCGTAATGCACGTGCGCTCGCTAACCTGGACGCCCTCATCGAGCGCGCGCGTGGCTATGGAATAGCAGGGCTACGCCCATTCGTTCGAGACCTGCAGGCGGAGTGGGAACGCAAAGTGAGGGCGCCAGAGGGACGGGTCGATGCTGCCGAGCACGCGATTGAAATTGTCACCATACACAAAGCGAAGGGTCTGGAATGGCCGGTCGTGATACCGATCAATTCAACGACTGAGCTCTATCGACCGGATCAGTTCGTGCATCGGCAGTCCGACAATACCCTCCACTGGATGGTTGGAGGCGTCGCGCCACCAGACTTGGCCGCGGCTCGCGCGGAGGAAAGTCGGGAAGACGCCAATCAACGCGAGCGAATTTGGTACGTAGCCTGTACTCGAGCGCGGGATCTTCTAGTCCTTCCGCATATCCCACAAGCTGCGAAAGACTCATGGTTTAGTTCAATCGATCTCCGACAAGGGGAGCTCCCAGAATTAGATGTTTCCGGCCTTCCGGAATCGTACCAGAGGCAAGCGGCAGCACACGAGAACAAGCAATCTTCTGACATTTTCGCGGCAGAGCAAGGAAGGGTGAGCGAGAGCGCACCGACCGTTGTCTGGCGCCGTCCGAGCGACCACGATCGAGATCGCCTAGCTGATCCTATCGACACAGTTGTCGTGACTGACTCGCTTGCCGAACAGATGGAAGTGGTCGGCGGCGGAGCATTACGCGGGATTGTCCTTCACAAGTTGATGGAGGAGTTCCTGACGGGCGGGTTGGAGGCCCAGGAGAGACTGGTGGCTTCACGTGCGGACGAGTTGCTCGCCCAGTTGCTAACGGACGCAGACGAGAGGGAGATCCGCCCTGATGCGACGGAGATGGCGAGGTGCGCGTTGCGAACTTTAGGCCTGCCGGAGATAGCGGAGATGCGTCCCTTTCTTCAGCCTGAAGTGACGATTTGGGGTTCCGAGGACGGTGTCCTGATTGCAGGCCGAGCGGATGCGCTTGCGATCAGAGAGGGCCACGTGGAGGTGGCCATTGATTGGAAGTCGGATATCACCCCGAGTTCTACAGTACGAAACCGCTACGCCGCGCAGCTCAGCGATTATCTGAAGGCGACAGGCGCCAAGCGCGGAATGCTCGTATTTCTGAGTCTGGGCGAGATAGTGTGGGTCGAGAATCCGGCCTCCTCATTGGCTCGCCGGCCCGAAGAAGACGGGATAATTCACGAACGAGGCTCTAATGATCACTATCAGCCGCGACTGGTGGGAACATCTCGCGCCCAAGGTCATGCACCGGCGGCGGAGTGAGATTGAGACCCTGCTCCGCCAGTGGTGCAGGACCGGATACGGCGCCCATTGGCTAAGTGTCGCCAGGCAAAAGGGAGGCGTTATTCGCGCGAAGCCGGGGGATTTCATACCGGTCGTGCACCTCGTTGCACTGGGTGATAGGCCCATCTTCATAGCGCCTCAGAATCGCGTAAAGGAGGGGCTTCGAACGGTTGGTCCTGACCAATTTAGGTCAGGGCATACTCTCGAAGCGGGTGAACTGGCGTTAGGAACGGAGGTCCGGTTTGATGTCGTGCTGGATCCAGTCCTGTTGGCGGCGGCGGATCGCCTTGAGACCTCTCCGCGACTATTTGGCGTCACACAGCCTAGCCAAGTGTTCTCCGCGCCGGCCCACCTGCTGATTGCACCGGAGGCCTGGCTGAAGAAATCCTACGTTCTTTATCAGCATATATTTGGTGAGGGGCCATCCTACCCGGACGATGGCTTCTTTTACGTTGGCGTTACGACGCGAAGCTGGCAGAAACGCTGGTCAGAGCATCGTCGGGCTGTTGATGCCGGAAGCCCACTGCTGTTTCATCGCAAACTCCGCGAGGAACTACGCGAAGGACGCGTCACCTATATCCACCATAAGATCATGGGGATTACAGACGATCTCGAGGCTCTTTACGCGACGGAGGAATGGCTCGTCAAAGGACACTGGTCTGACGCACGGCGCTTGAACATGATCCCCGGCGGAAAGTCTGGGCTGAAATATCTTCGAGAGAACGGCATGCTGGCCGAGCGCGTTGTGCCGATGCCCGACGAACGCGATCGGCTGTTAGAGGCCTGGTTACGGGATAACCCGCGTAAGGGTCTCCCGGCACCGTGGGTGTCGGATAAATGGAAAGACGACGCTTGGGCCATCGCGCAGATCTGCGGGCGGGATGACCGCCTTTCAGTTGAGCAAGTGCGCGCCATTCGTGAGCTCGCGGCTCTCTACTCACCGGAGACCATAGCCGAGAGAATCGGAGCGAGAAATAAAGAACAGGTTCAGCGCGTGGTCGCCGGTGAAACCTACACTCGTGTGGTTTGAACACTGGAGTGTTCAGAGGTTCTTCCCAACGTGGTTTAGCCTTGGAGTTGGCCATGGTGATCGAGAGCTGTCATCAGTTCCGCGAATGCCAGGATCGAAAGGATCCGTCGTAGCGGATTACGACAGAACGGTAACGGGACCAGACGGCGAGGATGATATTGGCCGCCCGCTTCAGCTCGGACCATTTCATGCCGCTTTCTCCTGGCGGGTCCGCACGTCGGCGATCCATTTTTCCAGCACATCGATCTCGCTCTCGATGAGCGCAGGGGCCGGCAACTGCGGATTGATCTCACCAGGCTGGCTATGGAGGAGTGCTGAACAGCGGCCAAATGCCTCTCGCATCGCCATGCAATCAGCGCCAGTAAGCACCGTCAATTTGATGAGCCCCGTCGTGTCGACCTTGCGCGACAAGCGTCTGATCACCGGCCCCACCACTTCTTCGACGGCGCGCTCCCAGGTGGTACGAAGTTGATCTTGGAAGGACGTCACCTCGCGGAGCCACTTTGCCTGACCGCCGCGCTCGTGATGGATTTTCACATTCCCGAGATGCGCTTTCATCCCCTCGATCACTTTGTCGATCGGCATGACGCTGGCCGGCGGCTCCTGGTGACAATAGCCGGCATTGTCGGAGCCGCGACTGATCAGCCGATAGGCCACCGGTGTAGCCTCCCGCTCTTTGGTCGCCCGGCAGGCTTCATCAAGAAGGAGCAGGAAGGCCATATCGTGGGTGAAGACGATCACCTGCCGGGTCTGCCCGGCCTCGGCCAGTCGGGCGGCAACCTTGTCGCGGTGTAGATGGTCGAGTGAGGAGACGGGGTCGTCGAACACGATCGCCGACTGGGCGTCGATGGTCGAAAGCTCCGCCATGAAAGCGGCGAGCGCCACGCAGCGATGCTCGCCTTCACTCAGGACTTTACCGACCGACTCACTCGGCCTGTTGATAAGCCGGACCTGGAAGAAGGGAACGCCCGCGCTGGTTTTCGCCTGCTGAAGCTCGATGGCAAGACCGGCGACGCCGAGCTTGTTTACCTCGATGGCGAACTGGCTACGCAAGCGGTTGGTGACGAGCGCCTGCGCAATACGGGCGCTCTGGGTCGTGATCTTATTCGTTGCCGTGTCCTTGTTGGCCTTCTCGATCGCCTCGATCGCCTTGAGGCGTTCGATCTGGGCCAGCACATCGGCTTTCACCACACCGAGCCATTTGCGGTCGGTGAGGCCATCACGCTCCGCGATGAGCGCTGCCCGCTGTGGAGAATTGGCCTCCGCCTGGAGGCCGGCAATGCGGGTGGCGATATCATCGAGCACCTTGCGCAAAGGGGCGACGGAAGGGACTGCTGCGGGCGGAAGGGCCGGCATCGCCGCCAAGCGGTGAGTTCTGAGAAGCGCGCGCAGCCGCCAGGCTAGTTGCAGGATTTCGCAGCGAAGAGTGGCCGCCAGTTTTTCCTGGCCGATGTCATCCCGCATCAGGGTGACGATTGCCAGCAGATCCGTCATCGAGATGGCTTTCGACGAGACCTCCTCGCACTTCTCACTATAGGCGTCAGCGGCTTCCTGCTCGCGGCGCTTGCTCTCGTCCTGAACAAAGGTCTCAAAACTGCGGAGCCGCTGCGCGCCCTCCTCGCTGAGCGGCTGTTGGCAGAGAACGCAATGGGCGCCGCCTTCCGTTACCGGAAATGGCCGATCCGGGTAGGCAGATGCGCGCGAATAATCGCGGGCGGCCTCCCACAAGACCTTCCAAACGTCAGAACCAATGTCGGGCAGCGGTTCATCGGCGAAGAGATTTGCGGATGCGGATGCTGCGGCGGAGCGCGCGTTCGACAATTGCGTGTGGGCTTCGCTGAGCTCTGTCCACGTTTCATCCGTGGCGACCGCAGCCAGGTGATGGAGCTGGCTGACAATAGTCTTGATGCGGCTTTCCTGGCCCTGGAGCTGACGAACGGTCCGGGTCGGATCACATGAGAGATCTGTTGTGAGCGTCTGCAGGCGTGCTTCCTCGTCGGGCGATAGGCCGGCGAGGTTCTCGATGTCTTCCGGTTTGGTCTTGCCCGACAGCCCGGTGATCAGCTTGCCGACCGCAGTGTCCTGCTTGCATTCGGGTCTGGAAAGGACAGCCGGCGTCTGCTCCTGGAGCGCCTTAATCTCCGCGGTCAGCTTGGCCTTTACGTCCTGACAGGCCTGCGCGAGGCCGGCGAGAATGCGGAGCGGAAGCGGCGTGTAGGCGAGATCGTTGGTGTTCTCGACATGGACGTTGGCGGTTCGGGAATCGAACACGCTCACGGCGGAAAGCATGGCGTCCGGCGCGCTGCCCTGGGTCCACGACGCGCTTCGCTTCTGTGCGCCGATGAAGAAGTCGATGCAGGCGGCGGGAGTACCGGGGCTGGCCGCGTAGATGTTAGACAGGATCGCATCGCCTTTCGGCGAACGCGCGCGGCAAAGCTGCTTGAGAACGCGAGCATATCCGGACTTACCTGCGCCATTGTCACCATAGATGACCGTGAGGCCGGCTTTGCCAAAGGATAGCCGCTCGCCGGGCGCGAGGGCGTTGACGTGCGAGAGGCCATGAAGGGCGCCAAGGCTGACGACGGCATGGCTGGCCGACGGGTCGCGGACGTGGCTGGCGTCGAGGGGCACTCCCTGTTCGGCGGCCTTGCAGATGGCGACAAGTGTTATGAAATCGGCGCTTTCGAGCAGGGGCTGACTGCATAGCCGCCGCAGCGCATCGCGCTGCCAAGCCGGCAAATCCGCCGACCATTTGAGAATGTCGGCAAGAGCTGCTGCTTCGTTCGAAAGATCCTCGTCCTGTCCGTCCATAGTTTCCCCCGACCTTTACCTGCTGCCACAGGCACTTTTCTGATGTTTCGTTCTCGCAATCACCATCTCAGGTCCCTCTGATGATGCGGCGTTCCTGGCCGAGCGGCACGATCCAGCCCCCCGCACGGTCAGACCGTGCAAAGTCATCCGGCTGCGCGGTCTCGGTCAGCCGGACGCGCACTGCGTCGGGCTCGGCGTCGATGGCGGCGCGGATGAGATCCCGATCTATCCCAACGAAGATCGGCCGGAGATTGAGGCGGGCGAGCGCTTCCTGATCGGCACCGGAAACATCGGCATCGTTTACAGGTCCGGCGCGTGTGACGATTCCACCGACAAGCCCGCCGATCGCGCTTGCCTTTTCAACATCGCCCACCTTGGCGGCGTCGAGCAGCGATCGTGCCGTCTGGAGGTCAGCCTGGAGCCGGTTGGCGAAGGGCTGATGGGTCATGCGCTTCAGGGCATCTGACAGTTCGACATGACCAAGTGGCCGAATCAGATTGGCGATGTGGAGGCGGAGCAGCCCAATGAAGAGTGCGTCCTTCTCCTCTGGCTTGATGGGCTCGCCCTCGTCCACGGGGTCCTTGACCGAGAGATGGGCATTAGCCGGGCCTGAGACGGCCATGCCCCAACGTGTCGCGACGGCGATGCGCTTCACGGTAACTTTGCGGCCTCGGGCCGTCACATCAATTCGCGCAGCCTGCTTCCAGGCGCGGGCCAATGCCGCTGCCGGACCTCCTGCATCATGGCAGCCCTTGGCCTCTGCGACGGTCAGGGAGGCCAAGTCGGAGGCACAAGCGACCCAGTCAGGCAGATCACCTCGGGACAAGCGCTTGATCTTCACCTTTCGGCGCCCGTCGAGATCGATGACGCGGCTGCCGAGATGCGCGAAGATCGACAGGCTGAAGTACCGCTCAAGGTAGGCGCGCGCGATGAAGCGCCCGAACAGACCAGATAGGGCCACCTTCACCTCGCGGGCCTGACCAAGTGGCTCCTTGAAAATGAAGGGCGTTCCAGAGCCGGTTGGGGTGAGCAGCGCATCCAGAATGGACCATGCGCCATAGGCAGCGCCCGGCGTTTGCAGCACTTCCCGAATACCGGCGTCCTCGATGGCTGCGACATCAAGGTCGACGGTGGGACCAGTGACGGGATTGGCGGTCTGCGGGTCGAAGCTGTGAAGAAAGGTTCTCGTCATAAGGCGAGCGCTCGGTTCAGGTCGTCGTGCTCGAATGCGCTGGCCATGCGGTTGATCTCGGCCCCGCGCACGCCCACCGCCTTCGCGGTGTGGCGCCAGGTCGCGGTGACAGTGGCGACTTCCTTGATGATCGCGCGAGCCTGCACCAGCGTCAGCGCGAAGAACTCGGAAGCAGCCTCCAGCAGATCGAGCGAACAGGTGCCCTCGTCGAGATCGATGTTGGTTGTCAGAACCCGCGCCTTGAGATCCGTCGGGACAGGATTGAGATCGTAGGCCGGAGAGAGCGACCATCCTGCTTTGCCGAGCCACAGGAAACCGTGGTTGCGCAGATGATCGTCGACATTGGAGATCAGCACATTGAAGACGACGCGCCGATAAAGAGCATGGGCGTCGGTCTTGCTCTGCGCGCCATATTCAGCCAGGGCATCGACGATTTCGGGATAGCTGCCGCGTTCGCCGTCCCGGACGCCCATCATCGCCATGGCTGACAAGAACGGAATGCGGATTGCGCCACGCCGATCGAAGCGCCGCGACAGCATGACCTTCTTACCGACGACATCGATCAATTCATGTCTGGGGGTGACGATGCCGGCCTGGCCCGCAAGGCGCAGCGCGATCTCCTCCCATGTCTCCATGCTGTAGTCGTCAGTTTCCTTGGGGAACTTGGCGATGGAGAGTTGCCCGTGTTGGTCGATCACCGACGCCTTGGGCCGCGCCCCGCCCAAGGAGGAACCAGGAGCGAAGATAAGTTGCATATCTTCGTCGGTTTCCTCGTCGCGAAGGATACGTTCGGTGATCTGAAGCAGGCGGCCAAGCTCGACCAGGGCAGGCACGCCCGTGCGAATCGGCGCCTGGAAGGTATCGTCGCCAGCCCAGCGAAAGCGCAGCGCGCCCAATCGGGTCTCGTCGGCGACGCCGAGGAGATAATCGCTCTCCGCGAGCGTACGGACCGCACGGCCTTCGCGTTCGGCGAGGCGGCGCGCGGCACGCTGCATGAGGCGACGGCCCCAGGTGTCAGGAGCCGAATCGCCAATGGAACCGAAAGTTGCAAGGCCGGCGGGCGGCGCGAAGGCGCCGCGGCCCAGAGCGAGGGCGGGTTCAAGCGAGAAGGCGTCGGGATCTTCCAGCCACGCGCCGTCATATTCGAAGAGAATCGTCTCGGCGCCGCGAACGCGATTGCTCCGCGCCAGCCCGATCTGGCGCGTGCGACCTTCGAGATCGATATGGACCTCGAAATCAGCCATTACGGGGCGGTCCAGCCGGCCGTTTGAGATGGACGCGCTTGGGCAGCTCGGCGCTGGCGAGGGCCCGCCCGACGCTATCGTTGCTGATGTCGGCAATCTGGCTCAGGCCGTCGAGGAGACCGAGCGCTTGAAGGACACCGGCATAGATGCCGATGCTGACGTTGGTGTCGCCGGCTTCGACTCTCTGGAGGGTGGAGCGGGACGTGAAGGCGCGTTCGGCCACGACCGCCATGGGCAGCCGTCGGCGGCGGCGGGCGTCATGGATGTCCGCGCCCAGCTTGCGCAGGGCGCGCCGCACAGCGGCGGGAGGATTGTGAGGAGTCGGCATTTGACACCTTCGCACTACAAAATTGGAATATATGTAGCACGAAGCTAACAGTTTCGCCAATCCTTCGGGGCTACCCGCGCTACGCCGGAATGGCGCTAACCCAATGGAGACAGCCAGCGAGGCCTCGTCGCACTCGGGCAGCTGGCTACCATGACCCTCCTTGCGAACAAAACAAGAAACACGGATCGTGAGGGTTCCGCCGTGACTGATTCGAACAACGCGCAAGCGCCATATCGACGTCTGCATTCAAAGTGGCGTTGGGGAGATTGATGCAATCAAGGAATGCCAAACGGCAACTCGATACGCTTGAGCAACGCTTCGAGCTCGATGAAACCTTCCTGTCATCCCCAAATACGGCCGCGCTGAAATCTGCAGTGATCCGTGCGACCGACCGTCGTACTGGCGATCCGGTGGTCCTTAAATACTGGGCAAAGACCGGAACCGTGGTCGACGCGGACTTCCGAGAGCTGTGGCGGCATGAAATGCGCCAGAGCGAGCGCGTGCGTGCTTTCCCGCGGGGGAATGAAGTCGTTGTCGAGGTTCTGGCCTCGGGAGAAAGTGACGATGCATTTTACATTGCCATGCCAAGCGACGTCGCTCCGCTGGAACACGCCTCCCGATTTGTGCGCCCCGATCATTGGCTCCGCAGCCTACACGGACCGCGTCAGCGCGTTCTCCTCTGGAAGAATTTGCGCCGTTTAGCGGAAGCTCTCGGTGCCGTTCACGGCCAGGGGTTGGTCCATGGCCGGATCGATGGCCGCGCCGTCTATTCTACTGGAGCCGCGACAACCCCGGATTTTCGCTTGGGCGGGTTCGAGTTTTGCCTGCGGGTCGCAGAACTCAACAAGGCTCCACTGCATGTCATCGCCAAGAGCCGTCCGGTCGGCTCGGTCATCTTTTCCTTCCTCGACGACTGGCGCGCGCTGGGCAAGGTCATCGCCCATCTCATCGGCCTTGATGCAAACAAGCTCGACGAAGAGGACATTCCGTTCATTGAAGGACGTGCGAAAATCGATTTGCGTGCCTCAGAAATTGACCTGATCCGGCTGCTATTTGAACCGGAACGCAATCGTATCCTCGATGCCGCAACGGTCACCAACCGAGTTGACGCTATTCTCAACGAGCTGGATGCGGAAGCATTCGCCGATAACGGCCGTTATGTATTGGCATTTCGACTCGGGCAGACAAGCCGTCTTTCTGCAATCCTGAACGAGGCCTCGGGCGACACGTTCGACACCGACGACGCCGAAAGCCAGCTCGACTTCATTCGCGCGGATCTGGAAACAGGGGCAAGTCTTACCCGTACAGCAAGGGGCGATCTCCTGCTGATGACCGAAAGCCTGGTCTATGATCTCCAGCCCCTGCGTGTCGCGGGGTCCGATGAAACCTGGAATGTCGCCTCCTGCAACAACGCCCGTTTCAGGGGCGACGTCCACCTGGGACGACGGGAAACAACCGACCTTCCCGCGCACCGGATCGAGATCATCCGTTTTGCTGCCGCGTCGCGGCGCTTGAATGAATTACGGTCGGATGCACTGGATTGGAGCGCGGCCTTTGACATGACGCCGGATGACGATCCGACGCTCACCGTTCGGCGCGGCCTTCTTCTTGCGCAGATTGCCGAAGCGCTCTTCAAGGCAGCCGAGATCGCGCCAGTGGAGTTGGTCAACCAGCGGCGTCAAGGAGACAAACGGATCGTTGAAATCGCGGCAAGCGAGTCCGAGCATCGGATACGGCTCTCGCAGGCGCTGGGCGTGGGCGAGCCGCACCAACTGATGCGGAGACTTTTCGACCGCGAAGAAGCCGATGTCGACGCGGAATGGCAACTCACCGAAGCTGCCGGGCTCGGCATGACAGTCCGGGCCGCAGCCAGCGTGCGTTTTATTCGTCCGATTCAAAAGAACAATCGGCGGCTTTACGAATTCGAGGTTCTGGACGGCGTCGTCCCGCCACAGGCACAGCTTCATTTACGCAAGGTCGACGAAACAGGGACGGAGCAGGTCCTCCGGCGACGACTTCGCATGCTGACGACGTTGTCCACCCAGTCCGAACTCGCCCTCATGCTGGCCGATCCGCGGGGACGACTGCGCACCTACCAGGACGACCCGCTTGTTGAGGATGATCATTTCGGCAAGCTTGACGAGTCCAAGCAGGAGGCGTTGCGCTCGATTTGGTCGACTGGTCCCGGTCAGTTCGTTGTCGGGCCGCCCGGGGTTGGCAAGACCAAACTGGTGACCGAGGTGGTGCGCAGAGCGCTGGAAGGGGACTCAACGATCCGGCTTCTACTTAGCGCGCAGGCGCATCAGGCCCTGGATCATCTCGCGGCGTCCGTTCAGCAAATGCTGAAGAAAACTGGGCTGGACGACGATGTCATCCTGGTCCGATCCAAGGCGGACAATGGCGCCGACCTTTCCGGCGCACAGACCCCAGACCGGGCAAAGGCCTATCTCAAAGAACTCAAGGACAGCTCGCTCTATCGCCGGGCACCGAGGGCCATACAGCAATCCCTGCGCGACATGACGACGGCTGCAGACGTGACCGGAAATCTGCGCGCAAGACTTTCCCTGACAACCCTGCGTCAGCGGCGTTCTTTCGAAGCGCTCGTGCTGCAATCGGCCAATGTTCTGTTCTCGACGACCAACTCCGGCGACCTGGAGCGCTTGATCGACGACGGCGCGCTGTTCGACTGGACGATCGTCGAGGAGGCCGCGAAGGCAACCGGATCGGAACTGCTCGCCCCTCAACTGCTATCGATGCGACGTCTTCTGATCGGAGATCATAACCAGTTGCCGCCGTTTGACACCGACCGGATCGCGGAATTCCTAGAAGACCAAACGCGAGTCAAGGATGCGCTGGCCGAAAGTGATCCACTCATAGGCAACATCTTTCGTGATTTCGGACTGGATGATCTCAAGGAAGCGATCGAAGATGATGGTGTCTTGAGCGAGATTTGTGCGTCGGCGCGCCGCATGTTGTTGCTGTTCGAGAGCCTGGTCACCAGCGAGCTCGACCGGCAGAAACGATCTGACCAGCGCCGGCGGCGTGTGGCGACCGAACTCCTGCAGCAGCACCGGATGCACCCTGCGATCGCCACCGTGATTTCCGAGTGTTTCTACGACGGAACGCTCGATACGCCGAAAGAACGCCAAGCAGAATTCGATACCGAGCAGCCACCATTCACGATCACGGACGCGCGCCTGCCCTCGTCGCCGATCGTTTTCATTGATCTCCCGTATGTGCAGCGTGAGGGCAACGCTGGCGAACAACGCCCCACCTATCACAATCCGGCGGAATTGCAGGCTGTACTGTCCGTCCTCGGAATGTTGAAAGCCGCTCCGAAAAAGCCGGAGGAACCGTCAACGCTAGCTGTTCTATCCCCATACAACGAGCAGGTCGAGCGTCTGGGCCGTGCGATCGAAGATGCGCTGCAAGGCAAACTCGCCAATATCGTGGATTTCAAGCGTGGGACGAATGCGCCGGGATTCGAAAGCACGGTCGACTCGTTCCAAGGCAGTGAGGCCGATGTAGTGGTTGCCTCGCTGGTGCGAAACAATGACCATGTCGGGCGACGAGCGCTTGGTATTTTGCGCGATCGGCGACGCATGAACGTGCTGTTGAGCCGAGCCAAATGGAAACTCATTATCGTTGGCAGCATGGACTTCCTGCGTGTCCAGGGCCGGCGATATCGTCGTCACAACACGGATAACCGCAGCGTGCCGGCATTCCTCGCGAAGATGTCGGAGGTGTTCGATCAGTTGGCGAAAGAGACGCTCCCCGATGGAACGACGCCGAAGTTCAAGTTGGTGCCGGCGGCTTCGCTCATGACGGACACAAAATCATGAGCGGCCAGAATGCGGTGCGTGTCGCTGTGCCAGTCAAGCTGGCGCGTCTGCGGGTCTGGGTCGACAAGGGACGCCATTGGAGCGGAGTCGATCGCCTGATCCTGTGGGCTTTGGCTGTTGAGCCCAGCACCGCCGGTGAATTGGCGAAGGTTGCACGGATTCCGGCCCGCCTGATCACGGAAATCATCCTGCGTATGATGCGGTTTGGTTGGGTCGAACTTGCCGCCGCCCCAAAGGGCGCCTCGTTCCGCACCACCGAGGCCGGTCGCGAGGTTGTTGAGACATTCGAGACCTTACCGCCCGTCACTCGACGGGTCGCGCGCAGAATATCGTTCGCGATGGAGCCTTTCGCTTGGCGAGCCTATGGTCTGCGCGATCTGAAACCATATCGCCCCTCGGAAATCGAGGCGATCGAGCGTGAGCATGACGTCCGTCGGCTCGTCATCGATGGCGGATGGGGTCGCTTGTCCAGCCTTGACCTCTACGCTGCCGCAGATCAGGTGCTGGCGGATGACGAGGAGCTTTCCAGCGTCGACTACAGCGCTTCCGACACGGTAGATCAATTCGCCTTGTTCACGGTGATTGGCAACAACATCAAAGGTCTGCCGCAAGATTCCGCTGAACAACTCGTTGCCGCGATACGTCAGGCAGCCAAGGACCGGAAGCCGGGCACGCCGATGACGATCAAGGCGCCGCGTCGGTCGGCGGCTTTCGAGATGGCCGGAAACAGCGTGCGTGCGGCCCCGATTCGACCCGACGATATTGTGCTCAGCGGACAAGATCATCGCGACCGTTTGATCGAGATTCTCCGCCAAGCCCGTTCCAGATTGATCATGCACTCGACGTTTCTACGCGAGAACGCATTCGTTGAGTTGCAGGAGGAATTTGGCAAAGCGGCAAAACGCGGTGTTCAGATTGACATTTTCTGGGGTGCGGACAGCAATGAGACCGATCGCAAAGCCAACCTCGAGGCGGCCATTGCGATCAATCACCGAGTCACAGCAGACCAGAATCTGCGGGGACGTGCGAGAGTTCATCTCTACACGACGCGCTCCCACGCCAAGCTCCTAATCGCGGACGCCACTGGCCGTGGCACCGGAGAGTTTGTCGCTGTAGTCGGATCGTGCAACTGGCTCTATAGCGGGTTCAATCGCGTGGAAACGTCGGCCGTCTTGCGACATCCCCACGCTGTGGCACGGGTCGCGCAGGAATTCGCCGAACTGATCTTTGACATAGCGACGAGCTCTGACGCAGCCTCCGACCTGACTTCGCTGGCCCGAACACTGCGCACCCATGCGGCTCCAGACGGTGAAGCGGAGTTACAGCTTGTCAGAGGAGATGAACACGCGGATCTCATGCGGCTGGCTCGCGAAGCGGCCACCAAATCGATTATGGTCGGCGGTGATCGTCTCGGATTGGCGGCAGAAGCCCGAACGATCATTCCCATGATGGCGGCCGCGAAGCGCTCGGTGCAGGGAATTCTCTGCTACTCGAAGCCCTCAGGACCAGTCACAAAGCAAGATGCCAAGGACTTAGCTGCACTTGCTGGCTCGGCTGGCGTCAGGCTTGTTCAAATTCAGGACCGTGAACTTCACGGCAAGTTTCTTCTTTGGGACGACGACCATCTCGTCATCACCAGCTTGAATTGGTCGTCGGCCGATACAAGCGCCGATGCTCCATTGGGCGAAATCGGCCTCTACATCAAGAGCCCTGGTCTTGCAGCGAACGTCCGGCGCCGGCTAACCGACGGGTGGCCGACTCTCGATGCCCCCACGAACGCGCCTCATCAGGAGCTGACGCTACCGAAACGCCGCAGACGACGACGTCGTGGCAGAGGTGCAAAGGGTGAGCACCAGAATGCCACAAAATGACTGACGAAGTCTGGGATGACGACGTTCGGTGCGCCTCGCCCAAAATTCGGTAGGAATACGAAGGCCGCGCCCGGTCGTTTCATGCTCGCGTTCAATGAATTGATGACCTTCTGACAGAGATCATCGAACAAGCTCCGGGTCGTCTTGGATATCATGGATCGCGTGTTTCTATGGACCTGTGTCGCCAACGGCGTAAAGTGCCTACCGAAGCTCACTGACCGCACCAGTTTCGCACCAGAAACGACGTGAACAAACCACGACGAACGCGATCAAACTCAAACGAAAATGCAGCAAAATCAACGAAGCTTATTGACGGTCTGCCGCTCATAACGGTCTGGTTGCAGGTTCGAGTCCTGCCGGGCCCACCAGCGAATCAATGGTTTCACTTCATAGCTGTTGGCCACAGCACCAGAAATGCTGCGCTTCCGGGCATCGAGTGATGCTTCGGCTATCCTCAAGCTACTTCGCTGGCTTCGATATGGCTACGATCTTCCTCGCGATCGTAGATTCGGCGGAATTTTCGCAAGAGGAGATCTGGCGGCAGGTTGCACTTCTGTGGGCGGAACGGCCACTCGATGGTTGCGAACCTGCAAGCGGAACGTGCAGATTGGCGATGTCCAATCCTTTTGGACTCGGCAAACCGGCCAGGACGCACGGCACCTGGACGCCCCTCGATACCGATGCCCCGCAGCCGCAAATTTGTGGATGGCGTAATTCCTACTCCAGCAACAGGCTGCTGAAGTCGTTGGCTTCGGGCATTTCGCCATGCGTTAGCTCTGATGCCATATTCGCGATACATCAGGCATTCCTACGGCGTCGTCCAGTTGCGAGCAGCACCAGCACGAAGGAAGCCGCCGTCATCAGCGTCGAGATCGCGGCAATGGTCGGATCGATCTCGTCGCGGAGCGCGGTGAACATGCGCTTGGTCAAGGGCTGATACTGGCCGCCAGAGATGAACAGCGCGACGATGGTCTCGTCCATCGCCGAGATGAAGGCGAAGATGCCGCCGGCGACCACGCTGGACTTGATCTGCGGCAAGGTCACCGCGAAGAAGCTGCGCAGGCGGTTCATGCCGAGGCTGCGCGCCACCATCTCCTGCGCGGGATCGAAGCTCTGCAGGCCGGCCAGCACGGAAATGATCACGTAGGGCAGGCCGAGCATCACATTGGCCAGCACGAGGCCCGGCAAGGTCGCGACCAGGCCGACCTTGGCATAGACGAAGAAGATGCCGACCGCGGTGATGATGATCGGCACCACCAGCGGCAGCAGCAGCGCCATGTGGATGACGCGCATGATCCGCAGCTTCGACTGGCTGATGGCATAGGCGGCGGAGACGCCGAGCGGTGTTGCGATCACGACGGTCAGCAGCGCGACCGTCAGCGTCACCCGCGTCGCCTGCATCCAGGCCGAATTGGCGAAATATTGCTGGTACCAGCGCAGCGAGAAGGACGGCGGCGGGAAGGTCAGGAAGCGCGCGCTGGAGAAGGAGATCGGGGCGATGATCAGCACCGGCAGGATCAGATAGACCAGCACCAGCGCGCTGACCACGTAGAGGGCAATCCGTGCGGGTGAGGCGCGCATCATTTCTGCCCCAATATGCGATCGAGTGAAATGAAGCGGCTGACGACGAAGAAGATCGCGAGCACGCTTAGGAGCAGCACCACGGCGACGGCGCTCGCAGCCCCGAACTGGTTGTAGAGCTCGACATTGCGGCTCACCAGCATCGACACCATCACGGTGCGGCCGCCGCCGAGCAGCTCCGGCGTGATGTAGAAGCCGAGGCAGAGCACGAACACCATGGTGCAGCCGGCGAGGACGCCCGGTAGCGACAGCGGCAGGAACACGCGGAAGAACGTCAGCGACGGACTCGCACCCAGGCTGGCGCCGGCCTGCATCAGATCGCCCGGGATCTTCTGCATGGTGGCGTAGAGCGGCAGCACCATGAACGGCAGCAGGATGTGAACCGTCGCAACCACCGTGCCGAACGTGTTGTGAACGAGCGCGAGCGGCTCGCTTGTCACCTCGAGGTAACGCAAAAGCTGGTTGATCACGCCGGTGCGCTGGAGCAGCGCCAGCCAGGCATAGGCGCGCACCAGCACGCTGGTCCAGAACGGCAGCACGACCAGCGACAGGATGAGGATGCTCCACCCTTTCGGCAGCGCGTTGGCGAGGTAGGCCACGGGATAGCCGAGCAGCAGCGCGATCACAGTGACCGCGAGGCTGATCTCGAAAGTCAGCGCAAAGCTGCGCCAGTAGATGTCTTCGGTGAAGACGCGGCGATAATTCTCCAGCGTGAAGCCGTCATGGTAGATCGACTGCCAGGCGAGCCAGCCGACCGGCAGCACGATCAGGAGAAGAATCACGAGCAGCGCCGGCGACGCCAATGCCAACATCAGCCCGTGCTCACGGCGCTGATGCTTTTGCGATGGATCTAGCACTGATGTCGACAACGCTGCCTCGCTTACTTCTGCATGAAGGATGCCCAACCCTTCTCGGCGGCTTCGCCCGCCGGCGAGGACCACCAAGCGTAGGACATCAGCGCCTGCTTGGCCGCGTTCGCGGGCTCGCTCGGTAATTGCGCGGCGCGCTCCGGCTTGATCACGCCGGTGTCGAACGCTTTTGGATTGCCCGGGCCGTAGTCGATGTTGAGCGGCAGATTGGCCTGGTTCACGGGATCGACGGCCTCGTTGAGGAACTTCACCGCCGTCTCGAGATTCGGCGCGCCCTTGAGGATGCAAAGCGAGGTGCTCTGCAGGATGCCCTGATTGTAGGTGAATGACACCTTCGCACCTTCCTTCGCGACCGCGCTGACGCGGCCGTTCCAGGCCATCTCCATGTCGACCTCGCCGTCGTTGAGCAACTGCGCCGACTGCGCACCCGAGGTCCACCACACCGTGATGTGCGGCTTAATCTCCTCCAGCTTCTTGAAGGCGCGGTCGACATCGAGCGGATAGAGCTTGTCGGGCGCGACGCCGTCGGCCATCAGCGCGGCCTCGAGCGTTGCGAACGGGTGGTTGCGCAGCGCGCGGCGGCCGGGAAATTTCTTGACGTTCCAGAAATCGGCCCAGCTATTCGGCGCATCCTTCGGGAACGTCTTCTGGCTGTAGGACAGCACGCTGGAATAGAACTCATAGGAGACCGAATAGGGACTGCGATAGGCCTCCGGCATCGCCGCGCCGTTTGGAATCTTCGAGAAGTCGAGCTTCTCGATCAGCCCCTGCTCGCCGCCGCGCAGGCAGTTGCCGGTCGGCGTGTCGACGACGTCCCAGATCGGCTTGCCGCTGCCGACCTGCGTCTTGATCGCGGGCCAGGCGTCGGGAATGGAATCCTGGTTGATGGTGATGCCGAGCTTCTTGGCGGCGGGATCGAGGATCGCCACCGTCTGCGCCTGCTGATAGGCGCCACCTTGCGAGACGAAGGTGATCTGCTCGGCGGCGTTGGCCGCGGTGCCGGCAAGCCCGATCGCACTGAGCGAAGCACCCAACAAAGCGTAGCCAAATCTGAAGTCGCGTTTCGTCGTCATCCTCGCCTCCTCTGTCACCAAACTAGATCTCACTGACCGATCGCATCGAGAAACTGGTACCAGCCGGCGACCATGCGCACGGCGGGCTCGCGTAGCGGATAGAACGGAATGGTCTTCAGCCGGCGCGCATCGAGCAGCCCGACATCGGGCGTCTCGCCGCGCACGAAGGCTGCGAGATAGCGGCCCATCAGGCTCGACATCGCAACGCCGGCGCCGTTGTAACCCATCGAGAACAGCGTGCGCTCGTCGAGCCGGCCGATATGCGGCACCGAGTCCAGCGTCATGCCGACGAGGCCCGACCATTTGTAGGCGAGCGGCACCTCGGCAAGATCCGGGAAGATCCCGACCATCGCCTTGCGCAAGGCGTCGAAGGCAGCTTGGGAGTCCTGCTTGCCGAACGCGCCGCGGCCGCCAAAAATCACGCGGTTGTCGACCATGCGGAACCAGCGCATCATGCGCTTGGTCTCGGTGTAGGTGCGCCCCGTCGGCATCAGGCGCCCGGCGAGGTTGCGCGGCAGTTGTCCGGTCGCAATGAGGGCGCTGCGGAACGGGATCAGCGTGCGCTGCATGTTCGCAGTCGCGCCGGTGAGGTCGGAATAACTGTTGGTCGCGATGATCGCCTGTTTTGCGCGTACTGCGCCTCGCGGCGTCTCCGCAATGATGCCGCCATTCTCACGCCTGAGCTTGACGACGGGCGAGTCCTGGAAAATGGGCACGCCGCGGCGCGCCACGCCATCGGCGAGGCCGCGCAGATAGTTCAGCGGATGAATTCCGCCGGAGCCGGGATTGAGCACGCCGCCGACGAAGATGTCGGAGCCGGTCTCGTCGCGCACTTCGCGCTTGTCGAGGATGCGGACCTCCGCATCGCCCATCTCGCGCTTCATCCAATTGGCTTCGTCGATCGCGGCCTTCAGCGTGGTCTCGTTGTGCGCGGCCTTGACCTGGCCGGTGCGGGTCAGCGCCGCGCTGGCGATGCCGAACTCGGACACCAGCTCCTCGACGATATCGGTCGATTCATGCGCGATCCCGTACATGCGCTGCGCCATGGCGCGGCCGTGCGCGGCGTCGATCTCGCGAAACGACAGCCGGAACTTTGCGGTGATCACGCCGCCATTGCGGCCGCTCGCGCCCCAGCCGGGGCGGTTGGCCTCCAGCACGACCGGCGACAAACCGCTCTTGGCGATGTGGTGCGCAGCAGACAGGCCGGTATAGCCCGCGCCGATAATCACCACATCCGCTTGGCTCTCGCCCGACAGCACGGGGAAGTCGCGCGCCGGCTGCGCCGTGGCTTCCCACAGCGAATTGGCCGATGGCAATGCGCTCCAGTCCCGTGTCACGCCGCCGCTCATGCCTTACGCCGCCGGCCCGATCGCCGCGTCGGCGAGCGCCTTCAAGGTCGGGAAATGGAAGTCCGGCTTGGTCAGCGTCTCCACGGCCGGCGTGCCGCCGAACCCGCCGATGCCCTGGCGGCGCTCGATCCAGCACACCTTGTAGCCGAGTTTCCGCGCGATCCCGATGTCGTGATACTGGCTCTGCGCGACGTGCAGGATATCGGACTGCTTGTAGCCGAAGGCCGACTGGCGACCCTTGTTGTAGGCGAAGAACTCCGGATTGGGTTTTGCCACGCCGGTGTCGTCGGCGCAGACGGTGTCGTCGAAGGGATCGCCGAGCGCGTGCGCGTAACAGGAGAGCGCGACGCGGTCGGCGTTGGTCATTGCGACCAGGCGGAACTTGGTGCGCAGGCGCTTGAGTGCTTCGACGGAATCGGAGAACGGCCCCCAGCGCAGCACGGCGAGCTGGAACACATCGCAGGACGCATCGTCAGCCGGCAGTCCGAGCTCCTTGGCGAGATAGCGATAGACGTGGAACATCACCTCGCTCGAGCGCTCATAGTGCTTGTCGCGGCCGCGCTTGTAGGACTCGAAGATCTTGTCGTCGCTGAGTTCGGCCGGCGACTTGCCCGAGATCCTGCGCACCGCCGAGAGCACGCCGGTCTCGAAATCGATCAAGGTACCGACGACATCGAAGGTGAGAACCTTGAAATTGCTGAACGAGGCTGCTGACGACATTTTGGCTTCTTCTCTCGGTTGAACAAGGCTTTGGTTCAGTCCCCCACCCTGGGCACGACGATGGTGTCCTCGGGGTGAAGGGTGACGGTGAGACTGCCGCCGAGCGGCGGGATGCGGCTATAGGCCTGGTGGTAGCTCGGTTGGCGGAGGCTGAGCGCGATGCCGCCTTCGAGCGCCAGGAAGATGCGCAGGCTCTCGCCCTGATAGACGATGTCGGTGACCGTGCCGCTCAGCCGGTTGCAGGCGGCATCCTGCGCGCCGTCGTCGATCAACAGTTTTTCGCTGTGCACGGCGAGCATCAGCGCGTCGCCGTTGGGAATGGCGCGGGCGCTGCGCAGCAGCGCGTTGCCGAGCGCGACGCTGGAGGCATCGACACGGCGCACCGGCAGCATCGTCGCTTCGCCTATGAAGCTCGCGACGAAGGAATCCGCGGGATGGTCGTGCAAGCGCGCGGGCTCGTCGATCTGGATCAGCCTGCCGTCCCGCATCACGGCGACACGGTCGCTCATGGTCAGCGCCTCGCGCTGGTCATGGGTGACATAGATGATGGTGGCACCGATGCGCCGATGCAGCGCGCGCAGCTCGATCTGCATGGATTCGCGAAGCTGCTTGTCGAGCGCGGAGAGCGGCTCGTCCATCAGGATCAGGCGCGGCTCGAAGATCATGGCGCGCGCCAGCGCCACGCGCTGGCGCTGGCCGCCGGAGAGCTGCGCGATGCCGCGCTCTTCATAGCAGGCAAGGCCGACCATCGCGAGCGCCGCGCGCACCTTGTCGGGCCAGCTCGCTTTCGGCAAGCGCCGCGCGCGCAGGGGAAAGGCGACGTTCTCGCCGACGCTCATATGCGGGAACAGCGCGTAGTTCTGGAAGACCACGCCGATGTCGCGCTGGTGCGGCGGCATCCAGGTGACGTCGCGGCCGCCGAACAGGATCGTTCCGCTCGAGGGCAGGATGAAGCCGCCCAGGATGCCGAGCAGCGTGGTCTTGCCGGAACCGGACGGGCCGAGCAGCGAGACGAACTCACCGGCGCCGACATTGAGAGACACGTCGTCGAGGGCGCGGACGGGGCCATACGCCTTGCTCGCGGACCTGATCTCGACGCTTTCCGCTCGTTTGTCCAACGATCGACCTCGCCTGTCCCTGCAACGGCGTGCCTCACTGCGCGCCATAAGCCTGCTTTATAGACAGGGATTCTGACCCTTTACGATTGAAGTGGTGCACCGCACCTAATCTTCTCTCGCAAGCCCTGTCTTTAGGCTGTCGTGCCAATGACACCAGACTTGGCAAAATCCGGCAATTGCCAAATTCTCACCGCGCTCATAACATGACGTTATGCCAGAGCTTCGCCGCATGCTGCCGTCTAGTAACGCCCTGTTCGTCTTCGACGCAGCCGCGCGCAACGGCAGCTTCACGGCCGCTGCCGCCGAACTGAACGTCACGCAGCCTGCGGTGAGCCGGATGCTCGGACAGTTCGAGGAGCATCTCGGCGTTCGCCTGTTCGACCGCAAGGCGGGACGCGCGGTGCTCACCGAGGAAGGCGAACTGCTCTATCGCCGCGTGCTCGAAGGCTTTCGCAGCATCGAGAGCGGTCTCGTCGAGATCGAGCGGCGGCGCAAGGGCACCGAGACGGTGACGCTGTCGGTCTCCTCCGCCTTCACCACGCATTGGCTGATGCCGCGGATCGACAAGCTCCAGAAGCAATTTCCCAAGGTCGATCTGCGCTTCCAGCTGATCTCCGGCGCGCTGCGCGGGCCGGTGGAGAACGTCGATCTCGGCATGCGCTTCCGCGACCGCGAGGAGCCGTCCTCCGGCGGCACGCTGATCATGAAGGAAGTCATGCTGCCGATGTGCAGCCCCGGCTATCTCGGCGAGACCGATCCCACTGAGGGCAACACCATCATCCGCCTCGCCGAGACGCCGGGCGACTGGGCTGCGGATTATGCATCGCTTCTCACGGGGCGCCGCGGCGCAGCCAAGGCGCTGAGCTTCACCGACTATGCCGTCGTGATGCAGGCCGCCCTGCTCGGCCAGGGCATCGCGCTCGGCTGGCTGACGGTGACTTCGCACTGGCTGCTGACCGGCGCGCTGGTGCCAGCCTCCGACCGGCTGACCACCACGCGCCGCGTCTGCGAATTCCTGCCGCCGCGCAACCGGCCGATGCGCCCGATCGCTGCTGAGATCCGGGATTGGATCATCGTACAGATGCGGGATGAGCTAGTGGCAATCGATCGGCAGTACCCACCACTTGGATTGATGGCTGCGTGCTACTGAACCGAAGGCAGGTTAGTGACGCCCCAACTTGCAAAATCTAGGCGAATGGCATGTCGATGAGCCGAAGTTGGATCGCCTTCGCTATCGCATGCGGCCTGTTCGACGCATTGAGGTGCACGATCGCGCGCTTCATGTGCGAACGTACCGTCTCGCAGGACAAGCCGAGGATCAGGGCGATGTCATCCGAGGTCTTCCCTTGTGCGGCAAGGGACAGGCACTCCTTCTCACGCGTGCTGAGCCATGCCTTGGTGTCGGCGGCCTGGTGCCACAACCATCTCCGCAGAGAAATGTTCTGAAATTGATGACACAAAGCGAAAAGCGCATTGACGATCGTCGGTGAAGAACCGGTCTCGTACCTGGTCGCGCTTTCCGAAATCGCACTGACGAACGCAAATGACCCGTTCGGCATGTGCATCGGAACGGTGATGCCGTAGTGCAGGTTCTTGTCGTTCAGGTGGTCCACGCACGCACGCTCGCCAGCGCTCAGGCGTTCGTGGGCCTGCACGTCGACCCACCTGACGGGCAAAGTCGTCGTGAAGCAGAACCGGTAGTAGGGGTCGCAAAGGTGGCTCCAGTGCCGATCCCATCGACTTGGAAAGGCTCGCGTCTTCACGATGGGTGACGCGAAGCTGCCGTCTTGCGCTCTCGGCGTGCTGGCCATGCCATAGGCGAAGGAGGAAAAACCCAGGCCCGACAGGGTTTGATGCAACGCATCCAGGGCGGACTCGAGATCACCCGCCCGTTCGAGGTCGGCCGCGAAGCTTCCCATCAGAGCTTCGCGGTCGGCGGTGGAAAATGCGTGAGCCGCTGGGAGAGACATTAAGGTCCATCTCTCATCATGGGCCATAATGGTCCTCCTGCGGCCCGCATGTGTCAAGCCACGCTAGGCGGCCAGTTTCGGTCGCCGATGCTGCCAGGGGTGCGTCGCGCCTTCGAACGCGGACGCAATGCGGAACACCCTCAGGTCGTCATAGGCTGGACCGACAATCTGCATCCCGGTGGGCACGCTTGTTTCAGCATCGAAACCGGTGGGCACGGACATCACGGGGAGCGTGCCGACCAGGTTAAAGGGATACGTCATGAACCAGCCGATAAACGGGTTCACCGACTTACCGTTGATGGTGAGCGGCTCTTCGCTGCTTCGCCCTGCGACGATCTTCGTCGTTGCCGTCGTCGGGCAGATCAGCGCGTCGTGGGTCTCGAAGATCTTCGTCATCGATGCGTACATCTTCTGCCGCACGGTATTGAGGTTGTAGAACTTCGTGACGTCGTGCTTCTTGCCCTCTTCAAGGATCTTGATGACATACGGGTCCACGTCGTTGCGGGACTTGGTCAGAAGACTGCCCGCCAGCGCGTAGAACACGCCTTGCCACCGGGTGTTCCACGTCTCTTCGATTTCCTTGGTCCAGCCGATGTCGACTTCATCGACCACGGCGCCGAGCGAACGCAGGACCGACACGGCATTGCGCGTGTTCTTCTCGACCTCGGGGTCGACCGCGAAATAGCTGAGGTCCATCGACAGCGCGATCCTCATGCCGGCGATGCCGTCGAAGGTCGGCGGGATGACCACCTTGTCCCGCAGGGACGACATGTCGGCCGGATGCTGGCCGGACGTGACGTTCTGCATCAGCCCACAATCAACGACGCTGCGGGCCAGTCCGCCATAATGGATCAGCCATTCATTCGGGTGCTCGCGGTCGTCGGGGTTGCGTCCCCATGGCGGCTTGTAGCCGAACACGCCGTTCATCGCGGCCGGGATGCGAATGGACCCGCCACCATCCGTGCCGTCCTGCAAGGTCGTGTAGCCGGCGGCCAGGGCCGCGCCGCCTCCGCCTGTCGAGCCGCCGGGGGTATAGGCTGGGTTCCACGGGTTGTGCGTGACGCCCCAAAGCAGGGATGCCGTCACACCTGAATGCGCGAACTCCGGTGTCGTCGTGCGGCAATGCATGATCGCCCCGGCGGCGAGAAGGCGCTCCACGGTCGGGGCGGATTGGTCCGGAACGAAATCCTTGTAGAGCCGCGAGCCGTAGGTGGTGATCTTGCCCTTGACGGAGTGATAGTCCTTGATGGAACACGTGATGCCTTCCAGCGGGCGGACCGGTTCGCCGCGCGCGTACTTGCCCTCCGCAATCCGTGCCTGTTCCAGCGCCTCGTCGAAATAGGTGTACGTCGTTGCCTTGAGCGTCGGCTCCCATGCTTCGACCTGTTTGATCTGCGCCCGCAACAGTTCGACCGGCGATAGCGTCTTGGCCTTGAATCTCGCGAGCGCCTCGCCGGCCGTCAGGTAGGCAATGCCGTCGACATCGACCTTTTCGGACGGCCCGGCGGCGGCCGAGCTCGACGCTGCTGGCAGGACCGCCCCCGCGACGCCTGCAAGGGCGATGCCCAGGAGACGGCGGCGCTCCAGGTTCGGCTCGCCTTCAGAATTCTCGTAGAGGGCTTGGCTCATGATGTCTCGTCTCCCGTTGGTGGAGCTGGTGAGCGACCGGACAGCTTGCGCCAATTCGACGCCGCGCGATTCCAAGTCGCAATTCCCCGAAAGGGTGAATCGAGATGAGAACGAGACGGAAATAGTGCTGCGTCGTCACAGAAAGCAACGAAGCTCCATTCAGCACCTCGGACGATCGCGACTAGTCGCGCGATGCGTGCCCAATGCACTGACCGCACCAGTTTCGCAACAGAAACGGCCTGAACGAAATGCAACGAACGCGGTCGGAATCCAACAAATCCGCAGGAAAATCAACGAACCCGACCATTATCCCGTCGCTCATAACGGTCTGGTTGCAGGTTCGAGTCCTGCCGGGCCCACCACGCTTCACCCTTCGGGCTACGCGTGGCGCAGCCATGCAAGGCCGAGGAGCGAAGCGTGTCCGGCGTAGCTGGAGCGCAGCGGAAGCGAAGACGGACTTCCGCCGCGAGCTTCGGCTTGGCAAGCCGGCGCCACACATCAAGAGCGAAGCGAATGAAGGCTGCCGCGCCGAAGCCCTGAGGGCGAAGGCGGGCGCGCTACGCCGCCTTGAACGTTCAAGACACCGCTCGAATAGAAGCTCTCTTGCTGCGATCGGAAGACGCCAGGCTCGTCGGCCGGCTGATCGGATCGCCCTACTCGGCAGCCATTGCCGTTCGCAACTCCGGTTTGTCCGTCGAACTCTCAGGGATCTCATCCGCCGTCGGCTTGATGCGGAACCAGGCGGCATAGAGCGCAGGCAGGAAGAGCAGGATCAACACCGTGCCGACTGCCGTGCCGCCGATCAGGGTATAGGCCATCGATCCCCAGAATACGGAGTGTGTGAGGGGGATGAACGCCAGCACGGCGGCAAGTGCGGTCAGGATCACGGGCCTCGTGCGTTGCACGGTGGCTTCGATGACGGCGTGGTAGTCGTCGAGGCCTGCCGCACGGTTCTCCTTGATCTGTTCGGTCAGGATCAGGGTATTGCGCATCAGGATCCCGGCCAGTCCGATCAGTCCCAGAATCGCGTTGAATCCGAAGGGCTGGTTGAAGATCAGCAACGCAGGCACGACGCCGACGAGACCAAGCGGTGCGGTCAGCATGACGAGGGCCATCATCGAGAAGGATCTGACCTGAAGCATGATGACGATCAGCGTTGCGGCGATCATGGCGGGAAAGACGGTCGCCAGCGCGTCATTGGCCTTCGTGGCCTCCTCGATCGAGCCGCCGGTCTCGATGCGATAGCCGGCCGGAAGCGATGCGATCAGCGGCTGAAGCGCTTTCACGATGTCCTTGGAGACCTCGGGAGGCTGGGTCGCCTCATTGATGTCCGACCGAATCGTGACGACCGGGGTGCGATCGCGGCGCTTCAGGATCGGCTCTTCGAGCTGGACTTCCGAATGGCCGATCTGGTCGAGCGGAATCAGACGGCCGTCCCGGCTCGTCAGCGAGAAGTCGGCCAACCGTGCCGGATCCAGCCGCTCGCCGCCGGCGCTGCGCGCCACGATCGGGACATTGCGAATGTCCTCGCGGACCTGCGTGACGGCGATGCCGGTCAGGAGGAACTGAAGCTGCCGCCCTACTTCCGCCGGCGAGAGGCCGATGAGGTTCAGCCGATCCTGATCTGGAATGAAGCGGAGCACGGGTGTGCGATTGCCCCAATCGCGATTGGCTTGTCGCACGTCGGGAACGCCACGCATGATTTCGACGGCTTTCTCAGAGAGCGCGTACAATTTTGCGGGATCGGGGCCCATCACCCGAAACTCCACCGGGAACGGCGTGTAGGGTCCGAAGACGAGCTGGGTGACGCGCACGCGCGCTTCCCGGGCAAGGCCGTGTGATACCGCCTCCCGGAGCCGCTGCTTCAAAGCCTCGCGCGCCTCGGCGTCAGGCGTCAGTACGACGAGCTTGGCAAAGGCCGGATCGGGGAGCTCCGGCGCCATCGCGAAGAAGAAGCGGGGCGCGCCCTGACCGACATAGCTGGTGACGATCTTCGCCTCGGGCTGATCATGCAGCCAGCGTTCGAGCTTTTCGACGGCAGCGGTCGTCGTCTCGATGCTGGTGCCTTCCGGCAGGCGAACCTCGACGAGAACCTCGGGGCGATCCGACGTCGGGAAAAACTGCTGCTTGACCGCGCCCATGCCGAGGCCGGACAGCGCGAAAGCGATCACGACGAAGCTGCAGGTCAGGAATTTGTGGCGCACGGCGAAGGTGATGAGCCGCCGCAAACGCCGGTAGTTCGGCGTGTCGTAGATCGCGTGGTGGCCGCCCTCGACGGGCTCGATCGCGGGCAGCATCTTGACGCCAAGATACGGCGTGAAAATCACCGCAACGATCCAGGAGACGATGAGAGCGAACCCGACGACCCAGAAGATGTTGCCGGCATATTCGCCGGCCGTCGAGCGCGCGAAACCCACCGGCAGGAATCCCGCGATCGTCACCAGCGTGCCCGAGAGCATCGGCGCCGCAGTGTGGCTCCATGCGTAGGCCGCCGCACTGAGGCGGTCCATCCCCTCTTCCATTTTCACCACCATCACCTCGATGGCGATGATGGCGTCGTCCACGAGCAGGCCGAGCGCGAGGATGAGAGCGCCGAGCGTGATGCGGTCGAAGAACCGGCCGGATTCGAGCATGATGAGGAACACGACGGCGAGCGTCAGAGGGACTGCGGCGGCCACGACGATTCCCACGCGCCAGCCCAGGCTGAGCAGGCTGACCAGCAGCACCACAGCGAGCGCCATTGCGAATTTGATCATGAACTCGTCGACCGCGGAGGTGATGTTCACGGCCTGATCGGTCACCTTGTCGAGCGTCATCCCGAGCGGCAGCGTCCTCGCCATGGCCGCGGATCTCTCTTCCAACGCCTTGCCGAGCGCCAGACCGTTCCAGCCCTCCTGCATCACTGCCGCGAGCATGATCGTGGGCTCGCCCTGGTGCCGGATGATGTAGGTGGGAGGATCCTCGTAGCCGCGACGGACCTCGGCGATATCGGACAGCTTCAAGGTTCGTCCCGCAGCAACGATCGGCGTGTCGGCAATCGCCTGCACGCTGTCATAACCGCCGTCGACCCGGATGAAGACCTGCGGCCCGCTCGTGTCGATCGACCCTGCCGGGGTCACCGTATTCTGCCGCTGCAAGGCGGCAACGATATCCTGTGCCGACACGCCGAGCGTTGCCAGCTTGGGATAGGAGAACTCCACGAAGATCTGCTCGGGACGTTCGCCGAAAATATTGATCTTCTTGACGCCGGGCACATGCAGCAGGTCCTGGCGGATCACCTCCGCCTTCCTGGCGAGCTCACGCATCGGCATGCCCTTCGCCTTGAGGGCATAGAGTGCGAAGCTCACGTCCGAATATTCGTCGTTGACGAAGGGGCCGAGCACGCCGGTCGGCAGCTTGCGCGCTTCATCTCCGAGTTTCTTGCGCGCCTGATAAAACTCTTCCTGCACGCTCGATGGCGGCGTGCTGTCCTTCAGCGTCACCGTCATGTAGGCATAACCCGGCCGCGTGGTCGTCTCCACCCGGTCGTACCAGGTCAGCTCCTGAATCCGCTTCTCCAGGGGTTCGGCGACCTGATCCTGCATCTCGCGTGCCGTCGCACCCGGCCATACCGTCGTGACCGTCAGGGTCTTGATGGTGAAGGACGGGTCCTCGGCCCGTCCGAGCATGAAGAAGGCGTAGGCGCCTGCGGCCGCCAGCAGGATGATGAAGAACAGGCTCACGGCCCGCTCGCGAACGGCGACCGCGGAGAGATTGAAGCTCATGATTTGCTCCCGCCGTCAGTGACGGTCCTGACGCGGGCGCCCTCGTGCAGGAGGTGAGCGCCGAGGGACACAATCGGATCACTGGAGCTCGATCCAGAGATGACGGCCGCTTCGCTGGTCACACGCAGAAGCTTGATGGGGCGAAAGTGTACGGTCGAGCTGGCGCTGTCGAACACCCAGACGCCGGTGGTCCTGCCATCATCGAGCACGGCGCCCAGCGGCACCTGGACTTCCGACTGACTGTCCTGACTTGCGAGCCGAATGGTGACTGTCGCGCCAAGCGGTGCTGCTGCCGCCTCGCCGCCGAGCACGTAGCGGGCCTCGTAAGTCCGGGTCTGCGCGTCGGCAGAGTTCGACAATTGGCGCAGATGCGCCGCGTAACGGCGTCCATCGCTGCCATACAGGCTGGCCTCGGCGAGCGAGCCGATCGCCGGCCGGATCGTTTCGGGAAGCGCCACCACGGCTTCGCGAGGCCCGGACTGCGCAAGCCGAACGACCGTCTGGCCGGCCGAGACCACCTGGCCGGGCTCGCCAAGCGTTTGGGTGACCGTGCCGTCCGCGTCTGCCACCAGCACGGAATAGGTCGCCTGGTTCTCGGCGACCCCTGCCTCGGCTTCGGCCGCGGCGAGCTGCGCCTTGGCCGTATCCGAGGCGGCCTTCGCCTGCTCGTAGCGCTGTTTGGACGTCCATCCGTCGTTGACCAGATTGGCGTATCGACGCTCATCCGCATCGGTCTGCACGACGGCTGCGCGCGCTGCGGCGACAGCGTTGCGCTTCGCCGCAAGCGCAAGGCGGAGGTCGGTCTCGTCGATCCGCATCAGCGGCTGCCCGGCCTTGACCTGCTCACCGACATTCACCAGCCGCTCGACGATCTTGCCGGCAACGCGAAAGCCGAGATTGCTCTCCACCCGCGCGCCGATGGTGCCCGTGAACCCACGGTCGGATCCGCTCACCCGCGTGGCCATCGCCAGGCTGACCATCGGCGGCTCCTGTCTTGGGTCGCTAACGGCAGAGGCGTTGGGGGCGAAAATGCCAAGACTGACGAACGTGGCCACCCCCGCCGGGATCAAAATACCGGCCAAAACGGCAACACCCCTTTTCATGACGGTCTCCTCTAGGATTTAGATTTCGATCGAAATCTATATTGACTTAGAGCTCAATCGCAATCTAAATTCGCCTCCTGACGGAAACGTGATCTCAGGAAGCCACGGCGCCGTTCGAGGGTAACTTGATAGATGTCGTTCGAAATCTATGTTAAGCATAGATTTCGACTGAAATCCAAATGGAGGAGCACGATGCGCGTCAGTCGCGTTCAAGCCGCGGAGAACCGCCAAACCGTGATCAATGTGGCGAGTCGCCTCTTCAGGGAGCGCGGCTTCGACGGAATTGGGCTCAAGGATCTGATGGAGGGGGCCGGGCTCACCCAGGGCGCCTTCTACAAGCAGTTCGCGTCCAAGGAGGACTTGGCTGTCGAGGCGTCCAAGCGAGCGTTGGAGAGCGCTTCCGGCCGATGGTCGGACGCGGCCGCGCGCAATCCTGACGATCCGCTCAGCGCGGTGATCGGATTCTATCTCAGCGCAGATCATCGCGAAGAGAGAATGGAGGGCTGTCCGATCGTGGCCCTCGGCTCGGATGCCGCCCGGCAGGGTCCCGACGTCAAGGCCGAGTTCGAAGCGGGCATCAAGGCCCATCTCGACGTGCTCGGCCGCTTCATCGCCAAGGACGGCGGCAAGGGGTCGAGAGACAAGGCCATGGCCATTCTCGCGACGATGGTGGGCGCAGTGACGCTGGCGCGCGCGGTCAACGACACAGACCTCGCACGGGCCCTTCTGGATGCCGCGGCCGCGCTGGTCCGTGAAGCCGCCACCGCTTGAACGACGACCCCCGCGAAACATGGAGAGATCGGATGCTTGACGTGAGCGAAGCCGGGCCGAGTTTGCTCAAATTATCGGAGAAGCTCAGTGTGCGTTTTCACAAGACCGGCAGCGGGCCTCCGCTGCTCCTCCTGCATACGATCCGGACGCAGCTCGAGTATTTCCGCAGTCTTGCGCCTCTCCTCGCCCGATCGCACACGGTGTACGCCATCGATCTGCCCGGCCACGGACACTCACCGATCGATCCGGACGCAAGCTTCAACGAGCCCTATTTCAGGCAGGCGGTCATACGCTTCATCGAGGCGCTGGACCTCTCGGATGTAACGCTCGTCGGCGAGTCGATCGGAGGTGCATTGGCTCTCACGGTGGCGGCCTCCCTCCCACACCGCGTGAAGCGGGTCTATGCAATCAACCCCTATGACTACGAAACCCGCTACGGGGACGGAATTCGACGTGGCAACTGGCTCGCGAACTTCATCATCGGAAGTCTGCAGATCCCGGTGCTCGGCGCGATCAACGCGTCGCTCGAAAACAAGATCGTTCTCGGCAAGATCATGGGCGGCGGATATCACGACCCGCGCAAGCTGCCGGCCGATCTGCTCGCCGAGTTCGACAAGGTGGCCCACCGCCCAGGCTACAAGCGGGCCGCACGCAAGGTGTTGGCGGGATGGCGATCCTGGAGCCAGGCCCGCGACTACTATCGGCAGATCTCGGCGCCGGTGACGCTCATCTATGGCGACAGCGATTGGTCCCGGCCCGACGAGCGCGAGCGCACACGGTCTCTCATTCCCAACGCGCAGGTGGTGACGCTCAGGAATACCGGCCACTTCTCGGCTGTCGAGAATCCGTCGGAGCTGGCTCGCGCGATATTGGGCGCGGAATGAGCGCATGATCAAGCAGGGCATGCTCCTCCAACAGAAGGAGGCGAAGCGCGACCGATATGCTATCCTCGCGGCGAGGCCACCAACGGAGACAACCCATGCCCACCAGCGTCAAGCAAATGCTCGAAGCCGCCAATGCGGCGGTCCCCAAGATCACATCGGAACAGGCCACTGACATGATCAAGAACGGCAACACGCTGGTCGTCGACGTTCGCGATGCGCCGGAGGTTGCGGCCAGCGGCAAGATCGCGGGCGCCGTGCATGTCTCGCGCGGGATGCTGGAGTTTCGCGCGGATCCGGAGTCGCCCTATCACGACAAGGCGTTCGACAAGAGCAAGTCCGTCATTCTCTACTGCGCGTCCGGCGGCCGGTCGGCGCTGGCGGGCAAGGTGCTGAAGGATATGGGCTACGAGAAGGTCTATAACGTCGGCGGCTTCAAGGACTGGTCGGGAGCGGTGGAGAAATAGAACACGCGGGCCGGCCGCCTGCCGGGCCTGGTTGCCGCCGAACGTCATCACCGGCGCTCGGCGCGCGCCGCCCTAATCAATCGACGTCATCTGCCGCCGGCGCAGCTCGGACGGGCTGTGGCCGAACTTCCTGCGAAACACCGTGCTGAAATGCGATGAGCTGCTGAAGCCCAGGCGATAGGCGATCTCGGTCACCGACAACGCGCGCAACTCCGGGCGCATCAGCGCGTCGTGGCAACGTTGCAGGCGGCGGTTCAGGATCCATTCGGACACCGACATCTCAGTCGATCGAAACAGGTAGTGCAGATGGCGGAGCGAGACGCCGTTGCTCCTGGCGATCTTCTCCAGCGACAGATCCGGATCGGTCAGGTGCTCCTCGATCCAGGCCTTGACCGAGCGCAGGCGCGCGTTCCGCGCTGTCGCGTCCTCCGAGAATTCGTCCTTGTCGCCCATGTCCAGCGCGAGCGCCAGAACGTCCATCAGCTCATGACCGAGCCGGCCTCGCGCCGTCTCCTCCAGGCTTGATGCCTCCGAGGCGAGCAGCGCGCAGAATTCGGCAGCGATCCGGCCCAGACCCCGCCCGGTCGCGATCGTCGCCGCCGACGGCATCTTTCCTTCGGCGAAGCGCGACGAAAACTCCTTGCGCGGGATCTCCAGATACAACGACCGGAATCGATCCGAGCACTCCAGATCGTAGGCGTCGGAGGCTGAAAAGATCGCACCAGTGCCCGGGCTGGTCACCAGGGTCTGGCCGGCCTGGAGCACGTCCATGCTGCCCTGCTGCAGAAACTGGACGTAGTAACAATCCTTGTCGAGCTTTGCGATGTGCCGGTCGCGCCGCGATATGCGCTGCTCCGACAGGAAGACGTCGCTCATCGTAACAGGGCCAAATTGCGCCTCGCGGATAAAGCCCTGATAGTCGGCCGGCTTCACCGCGTTCACGTCGACATGGACGTAGTGGTCGCAGATCGCATCTTGCCAGGCCGCGAAGCGCTTGGCGGGGTCTAGCTCCTCGGTCGTAAACACGAGATCCATCGGCGGCCCGTTACGTCGAGATATATCTGTGCAGCGCACAAAAACTGCCGGCCGATCTTAGGTTCCTGTCAGCTTCGCGCAAGACTCTTTGCGCGCCAACGCAAAAGGTTTGCGCGTTGACGCAAGCCACCCTGAGGTCTCTCGCCTATCAAGCGCAAAACGAAATTTGGGACGGGGGGAGGCAAGCGCGCGCGGAGACGGCGATCCCGCACGCGCGATGCCGATCCCAGGGAAGGCAAGCGATGAAGCGCGTTCGGATCAGCCAACAGGAGATCGTGTTTGCGGTCTTCGCGGCACTCTTCCTGACCTTCTCGGTCTTCCTAAGCGGCTTTCTCTCCGCCGACAACATGCTGACATTGCTGCAGAACGTGGCGGTGCTCGGCATCCTTGGCCTCGCCATGGCGATCGTCGTGATCGGCCGCGGCATCGACCTGTCGCTGATCGCGGCACTCGCGGTCCCCGGCGGCCTCGTGCTGCAGATGGTGCAGAATGGGCATTCGCTGCCTGCCTCGCTGCTCGCCGCCGGCCTGCTGTCGATCGCGATCGGTCTCGTCAACGGCTGGCTCATCGCCTATGCGGAAGTGCCGCCCTTGTTCGCGACGCTGGCGACCGGCCTGTTCGTCGCCGGTCTCGGCCAGGCCGCCCTCTTCCAGCTCGACGTCGTGCAATGGAGCGAGGGCATGGCCGGGTTCGAGCGGCTCGGCCAGGGCAGCATCCTCGGCATCCCCACCTCGATCGTCATGTTCGCGATCGCCTGCGTCGTGGTTTTCATCCTGCTGCGCAAGACGCGCTGGGGCGCCTACATCCACGCGATCGGCGACAACCCGTTCGCCTCGCGCGTGACCGGCATCCCGTCGCGGCCCATCATCGTGCTGCAATATGTCCTCGCGGCGCTGATCGGCTGCTTTGCCGGCCTCGTGCTGGCGGCGTCCGTCAACTCCATGCCGACCCGAATCTTCAATTCGACGCTGATCTACGACGTCATCCTCGTCGTCGTGATCGGCGAC
>NZ_PTFE01000150.1:0-13964 GCF_002936975.1 Bradyrhizobium sp. AC87j1 | reverse complement strand
ACAACGGTGCGCTCCCTCTCCTTGCGGGGGAGGGTTGGGGAGGGGGTATCTCCGCAACGGGACATCCCCCAGAGGAGAAAACCCTCACCCGCCGCGCTCTTCGAGCGCGTCGGCCTCTCCCGCAAGCGGGAGAGGCAAGGACCGCCCGTGGCTATCACCTTGCAAGACGCCTCACGCCTCCCCATCCCTCCACCCGATCTTCTCCTTCAAGAACCGGAAGCCGAGCACCTCGAAGCCGGCGCGCTCCTTGTTGTCCTTGCCATAGCCGTGGCCGCCGGCTTCCGGCTCGTAGAACCAGGCCTCGTAGCCCATGGTCTGCAGCTTGGCCGCCATCTTGCGGGCGTGGCCGGGATGAACGCGGTCATCGCGCCTTGTGGTGGCGATCAGGATCGGCGGAAGGGTCTGGCCGGCTTTTACATTGTGATAGGCCGAGTAGGTTTTCAGCCACTCCCAGTCCTCGGCCTTGTCGGGATCGCCATATTCCGCGATCCAGCTCGCGCCCGCGAGCAGTTTTGTGTAGCGGCGCATGTCGATCAGCGGGATGGTGCAGAACAGCGCGCCGAAGCGCTCGGGGTAGCGCACCAGCATGTTGGTGATGAGGATGCCGCCGTTCGATCCGCCCTGGGCCGCGATGCGTTTTGCGCTCGTCACGCCGCGGCGGACGAGATCGGCTGCGACCGCGGCGAAGTCGTCGTGCGAGAGTTTTTTGCCGGCGAGCCGGCCGGCATCGTGCCAGCGCGTGCCGAACTCGCCGCCGCCGCGCAAATTGGCCTGCACGATGGTGCCGCCGCGCTCCAGCCAGAGCTTGCCGAGCGAGGAATTGTAATACGGCTTCACCGAATGGGCGAAGCCGCCATAGGCGCTCATATAGACCGGCGCATCGCCGGTCTCGCCGCCCGGGCCGGTCTGGACATAGGGAATGCGCTCGCCGTCAACAGAGATCGCCTCGTGCTGGGTCACTACGAGGCCGTCGGCGGTGAACGTCTTCGGCGCCTGCTTCAGCACGGCCGGGCTTGCGACGCCGCGCTCGATCAACAGCAGCGACGGCGGGGTGAGCGGATCCTGCACATTGGCGAGCAAATCGCCGTTGCTCTCGCTGGGATGACGATCGAGCGGCCAGACGTCGACGACGCCGATTTGCGGCAGGCCGGGAAGCGTCTCGCGGCTCCAGCCGGCGGCCGACGGCGTGCAGATCTCAAAGCGCGGACGCAGCTCGTCGAGGATCGACAGCACGAGATTGCCCGCCGCCCAGAACAGGCCTTGCAACGCGCGCCGCGGCGCCGGCTCGAACAGCACCGCAAAATCGCGGCTGCCGTTCAGGAATGCCGACAGTGAGATGCCGAGCACGGTGTCGGTGGCGTAGGTCCGCCCGCCGGCCGTCCAGTCCTTGCGCAGCTTCATCGCGAACCAGTCGCCATGGGCCTGCAGCCAGATCCCGGTCGGCAGATCGAGCTTCGTCATGCGACCTGCCGCATCGCGCAGCCAGACCGCGTGATTGAAGAAGTCGATCTGCTCGACGATCCAGACCCGCGGCTCAGGTCCGGTGTCGTCAGCGCCGCCATAGATCATCATGTGATCGGCGGTGGTCTCGATGATCACCTCAGCCTGATCGACCGGCTGACCGCGCCGCCACAGGCGAACTGTCCGCGAGTATCCGGAGTCCGTCACCATGCCCTCGCCATGCGCGCTCGACAGCAACAGCGTGTCGGCATCAAGCCAGTCCGCGCCGCCCTTGGCTTCCGGCAGTGTAAAGCCGTCCGCCACGAAGCTCTTCGTAACGAGGTCGAATTCGCGCAACGTCACAGCGTCGCTGCCACCGCGCGACAGGCTCAAAATGGCGCGCGAGCTTCCCGGCGTCGTGGCGATCCCGCTCAGCAGCCAGTCCTCGCCTTCGCGCGCTGCGAGCTGGTCGATATCCAGCATGGATTCCCACGCAGGAGCAGCCTTGCGAAACTCCGTCAGCGTGGTCCGCCGCCACAGGCCGCGCGGGTTGGCGGCGTCCTTCCAGAGATTGTGCAGGTCGGTGCCGCGCCGGCTGACATAGGGAATGTTGTCCGGGCGATCGTAGATCGCTGCGAGGATGTCGCGGTCGTGCTCGAAGGCTTTGCCACCGAACGCCGCGAGGGTCAGGCTGTTCTGCCGCTCGACGAAATCGAGCGCCTGCGTGCCCTCGATCTCCTCCAGCCACAGCCAGGGATCGTCGTCGGGAGCGCTGAGCGTGGGCCTGTCGTCGACGGTCATGAACGAAACTCCGAAAAATAGCGGCGGATAGGATTTGATCGAGCGCAAGCCGTCAAGTGCGCAGCCCGCTATCATCGCACCGATTGCGTCAGAGGCATGGCCTGCGCCCGTTTGCGCCGGTTGCCCGGCCACGCGCGTCCCTCCATAGTGCCGGGAATCAACAAGCCCTTGAGCCCGTTCGGGCAGAAAAAGCCGATGCTTGACGTGACTTCTGCCCATGAGATCGCCGACGACGCTCGCGTGCGCGCCAATGTGGTGCGCCTCGCCGCAGCCCAGGCGCTGACCGGCGCCAACTCGGCCGTGATCTTCGCCACTGGCGCGATCGTCGGCGCCACGCTCGCGCCCGACATGTCGTTCGCGACGGTACCGATCTCGATGTATGTGGTCGGACTTGCCGCCGGCACGCTGCCGACCGGCGCGATCTCGCGCCGCTTCGGCCGCCGCGCGGCCTTCGTCATCGGCACCGCTCTCGGCACGCTCACCGGCGTGCTCGGCTCGTTCGCGATCCTGCACGGCTCGTTCGCGCTGTTCTGCATCGCGACCTTCCTCGGCGGCCTCTACGGCTCCGTGGCGCAGTCCTATCGCTTCGCCGCTGCCGACGGCGCCAGCGCGGCCTACCGGCCCAAGGCGGTGTCCTGGGTGATGGCCGGCGGCGTGTTCGCCGGCGTGCTCGGTCCGCAGCTCGTGCAATGGACCATGGATGTCTGGCAGCCCTATCTGTTCGCCTTCAGCTTCCTGGTGCAGGCCGCAGTAGCGCTGATCGCCATGGGCATCGTCGCCGGCGTCGATATGCCCAAACCCGCACCGGCCGATCTGCATGGCGGCCGGCCGTTGCTCACCATCGTGACCCAGCCGCGCTTCGTCGCCGCGGCGCTGTGCGGCATCATCTCCTATCCCATGATGAATCTGGTGATGACCTCGGCGCCGCTCGCCATGAAGATGTGCGGGCTGTCCGTGTCCGATTCCAATTTCGGCATTCAATGGCACATCGTCGCGATGTATGGGCCGAGCTTCTTCACGGGCACGCTGATCGCCCGCTTCGGCGCACCGAAGGTCGTGGCCGCCGGCCTGCTGCTGGAAGCCGGCGCCGCCGGCATCGGTCTCTCCGGTCTCACCGCGATGCACTTCTGGGCCACGCTGATCGTGCTCGGTGTCGGCTGGAATTTCTCCTTCATCGGTGCTTCAGCCCTTGTGCTGGAGACGCACCGCCCGCAGGAGCGCAACAAGGTGCAGGCCTTCAACGATTTCCTGGTGTTCGGCATGATGGCGATCGGCTCGTTCTCCTCCGGACAATTGCTCGCCAGTTACGGCTGGTCGGCGGTGAACCTGGTGGTGTTCCCGCCGGTGGTGCTGGGCCTTGCCGTGCTCTCGCTGGTCTCCTGGGCCCGCCGCCGCAAGGCGCGGCTGGAGGCGGCGATGGGCGAGTTCCCGGACGCGATTTGACTGGCAGGAGATTGTCAGCAACGTTGATACTTCGATCCAGGTCGAAGTGATTTTAAGGCGAGGGCTATTTAGATGTCGTCATGGCCGGGCCTGCCCCGGCCATCCACGTCTTAGGTGCTGGGATCGAACAACGTGGATTCCCGGGCATGACGGAGTAAGCGGCGATGCTCGACAATCCCCAAGCCCCAGCGATCGATGAATCCTCCCTTCGCTACGAAGGCTGGCGCATCGTCGCGGTCTGCTTCCTGCTGGCGACCTTCGGCTGGGGGCTCGGCTTCTACGGTCAGAGCGTCTATGTCGCCGAGCTCCAGCGCGCGCGGGGCTGGCCGACCACGCTGATCTCATCGGGCACCACGTTCTTCTATCTGTTCGGCGCGCTGCTCGTCGTGTTCGTCGGCGAAGCCGTGAGGAGATACGGTCCGCGCCTCTGCCTGATCGCCGGCACGCTGGCGATGGCGGCAGCTAGCGTTGCGATCGGCGCGGTGCGCGAGCCCTGGCAGCTCTATCTCGCCAACGCCGTGCTCGCCTTCGGCTGGGCCGGCACGAGCCTCGCCATGATCACCAACACGATCAGCCTGTGGTTCGACCACAAGCGCGGCATGGCGATCAGTCTGGCGCTGAACGGCGCCAGCTTCGGCGGCATCGTCGGCGTGCCGCTGCTGGTGACGCTGATCGGCCATGTCGGCTTTGCCAGCGCGATGTACGCCGCTGCCGGCGCCATGCTGGTGCTGCTGCTGCCGGTGATCCTTGTTCTCGTCGGCCGGCCGCCCGATCACCATGGCTGGCACGCGGCGGCGAAGGCGAAGCCGCAATCATCGACGCAGATCCGCACCTGGGCGCTGCGCGATGTCGGCTTCCTCACGGTGACGATTGCGTTTGCGCTGGTGCTGTTCGCGCAGGTCGGCTTCATCGTGCATCTGATCTCGTTCCTCGATCCCGTGATCGGCCGCGAGCGCGCGGCGGTCGCCGTCGCGGTGCTGACCGCGATGGCGGTGGTCGGCCGCGTGCTGTTCTCGCTGGTGATCGATCGTCTCAACCAGCGGCTGGCCTCCGCGTTGTCGTTCCTCAGCCAGGCCGCGGCGCTTCTGGTCGTCATCAACCTGCACAACGATTACGTGCTGATCGCGGCCTGCGCGGTGTTCGGCTTCTCCGTCGGCAATCTGATCACGCTGCCGTCGCTGATCGTGCAGCAGGAGTTCGATTCGGCCTCGTTCGGCGTGCTGATCAGCCTCAATACCGCGATCAACCAGGTGACCTACGCGTTCGGCCCCGGCGTCGTTGGCTTTCTGCGCGATTGGTCCGGCGGTTATTCGCTGCCGTTCTATCTCTGCATCGCGCTGGAGGTGGTAGCGGCGGCGTTGATCATGGTGCGGGGCAAGCCCCGGGCGAAGCTCCCGTAGGGTGGGCAAAGGCGCAAAGCGCCGTGCCCACGATTGCTCGATGAGTCAGCAGGATTTCGTGGGCACGCTTCGCTTTGCCCACCCTACGAGACTATCCTTGCCGATCCCTCAACAACGCCTCCACATCCAGCCGTTTCGTGAACATCGCAAGCTTGCCATCCGGCCCGAACGGCCATTGCTCCCTCGGCTTGTCCCAATACAGCTCGACGCCATTCTCATCCGGATCGCGCAGATAAAGCGCCTCGCTGACGCCGTGATCGCTGGCGCCATCGAGCGCAATGCCGGCCGAGCGCACGCGGTGCAGCGCATCGGCGAGCGCGGCGCGCGTCGGATAGAGGATGGCGGTGTGATAGAGCCCGGTCGCATCAGGCGGCGGCGGCGAGCCGCCCTTGCTTTCCCAGGTGTTGAGCCCGATGTGGTGATGATAGCCGCCGGCCGAGATAAAGGCCGCGCCCGAGCCCATGCGCTGCATCAGCTCGAAGCCGAGCACGCCGCAATAGAAGCCGAGCGCACGATCGAGATCGGCGACCTTGAGGTGAACGTGGCCGATCCTGGTGCCGGCGGCGACGGCTGGGCTATGCGGCATGGGAATACTCCGTTGAAAACCAGCAGATAAGGCGGGCTGCGGCACATTGCGACGGCCCATTCCGAAACCCAGCGTTTCCGGAAACAGAAACTAAGCCAGCTCCGGCACCTCACCCTCGGGCAGCTCGAATTCGAACGTGTTCAGCGTCATCGACACCATCGTGTAGTAACCGCACAATCCGATCACCTCGACCACGCCGCGCTCACCGAGAAGCTTCACCGCCTCATCATAGAGGCCCTTCTCGACGCCATGGCCCTCGTGCAGCGATTTCGCCACGTCGTAGATCATCCTGCCCCTGGGATCGTCGAACTCGGGCGTGCGGCGGTCGCGGATCGCGTCGATGATCTCTGGCTTCATGCCGCCCGCCAGTGCCAGCCGTTTATGCGCGTACCATTCGTAATGCGCGGTCCAGTGCCGCGCCGTCACCAGGATCGCAATCTCCGAAAGCTTTGCGGGGAATATCGTGTCGAAGCGCAGGACTTCGCCGAGCCGCGTGGCGTGACGGGCCATCTCAGGGCTGTTCAGCCAGGCCATCATCGGCGCCGGCGGCTTGCCGCGCTTGCCGGCAATCGACTCGTCATAGGTCTGCCGCTGGCTCTCGTTCATTTCGCCAGGCGAAAGAAGTTTCAGGCGCATCGTCGTTTCCTCTTTGTTTTCAAGCACCGTCCTGGTCGCGACTATAGCGGAATGCGGGTCGCGGAAGTGGTTGAATTCCGCGGGAGCTTGGCCCAGAGTCGCCCCAACAAGTCGAATTTGATTGATGGAAACGACCAATGACTGACTCCAAAACCAGCGATTCTGAGACCGCCGAACTCGAAACATTCCGCGCTGAGACGCGCGCCTGGCTGGAAGCCAATTGCCCGCCGGAGATGCGCAAGCCCGCGGCGTCGGATGCCGACGTGTTTTGGGGCGGACGCAACGCAAAGTTCTCGTCCGAGCCGCAGCGCATCTGGTTCGAGCGCATGCGCGACAAGGGTTGGACCGTGCCTGACTGGCCTAGGGAATATGGCGGCGGAGGTTTGAGCGCAGCCGAGCACAAGGTGCTGCGCGCCGAGATGGGAAGAATCGGCGCGCGGCCGCCGCTGTCGAGCTTCGGCATCTGGATGCTCGGGCCGGCGCTGCTGAAATACGGCAACGACGCGCAGAAGAAGGAGCACCTGCCGAAAATCGCGGCGGGCGAGATCCGCTGGTGCCAGGGCTATTCCGAGCCGAATGCCGGCTCCGACCTTGCTTCGCTGCAGACCCGCGCCGAGAGCGATGGCGACGATTTTGTCATCACGGGTTCGAAGATCTGGACCTCCTACGCCAACTACGCCGACTGGATCTTCTGCCTCGTCCGTACCGATCCCGCCGCCAAGAAGCATGACGGCATCAGCTTCATCCTGTTCGACATGACCTCGACGGGCGTGACGACCAAGCCGATCCTGTTGATCTCCGGCTATTCGCCGTTCTGCGAGACTTTCTTCGACGGCGTCCGCGTGCCGAAATCGCATGTGGTCGGCACCGTCAACCGCGGCTGGGACGTTGCGAAATACCTACTGCAGCACGAGCGCGCGATGATCTCCGGGATGGGCGAGCGCGGCGTCGGCCGTCCGCTCGGTCAGATCGCCGCAGACTCCGTCGGCACCGATACGCAGGGGCGGCTCGATGATTCCATGCTGCGCGGCAAGATCGCGACGTTCGACGTCGATGAAGCCGCGCTTGCGGCGTGCGCCGAGCGCGCGGTCGATCTCGCCAAGGCGGGACAAGCGCATCCGGCGTTCTCGTCGGCGATGAAATATTACGGCACCGAGCTTAACAAGCGCCGCTACGAGATCCTGATGTCGGCCGGCGGCGTCGATGCGCTGGAATGGGAGAGCGAGCGCTCCAAGCAGGGCGCCCGCCCGCGCGCCTGGCTGCGCACCAAGGCCAATTCGATCGAGGGCGGCACGACCGAGGTGATGCTCGGCATCGTCGCCAAGCGCATCCTGGATTTGCCGGGGGCGTAGGGCGCACACTCTCACCACCCGTCATTCCGGGGCGCGCGCAGCGCGAGCTAAGATGCGCAATTGCGCATCTGAGAATCCAGAACCACCTGTCGGGAGTATGGATTCCGGGCCTGCGCCTGCGGCGCATCCCGGAATGACGACCCAAAATAGATTTCGAATCGGAACACGCACATGGCCCTCGTCCTCACCGAAGAACAATCAATGCTCCGCGACTCCGCGCGCGGCCTGATCAGCGACAAGGCGCCAGTGTCGCACCTGCGCCATTTGCGCGACAGCAAAGACCCCACCGGCTTCTCCAAGGAGTTTTGGCATTCCTTCGCCGAGATGGGCTTCGCCGGCCTTTTGGTGCCGGAAGAGTTCGGCGGCAGCGGGCTCGGCTATGTCGAGGCCGGTGTCGTGATGGAGGAGATCGGCCGCACCTTGATGCCGTCGCCATTCCTCGCCACCAGCGTGGTTGCGGCCTCGGCGCTGAACCGCGGCGGCAATGCCACGCAGAATTCGGAATATTTGCCGAAGATCGCGAGCGGCTCGCTGCTCGCGACGCTGGCGATCGACGAAGGCGCAAAGCATCGCCCGCTGCAGACCAATCTGCAGGCCGTGCGCGCCGGCAACGGCTTCAAGCTCTCGGGCGCTAAGGCGCTGGTCGTCGATGGCCACGTTGCTGATTTGCTCATCGTCGCGGCGCGCACTGCCGGTTCCGCCGGCGAGCGCGACGGCCTGACGCTCTTCCTGGTCAGCCCCAAGGCCAAGGGCGTCGCGATCGAGCGCACCATCATGGTCGACGCGCACAACGCGGCGCGGATCGAGCTCACCAATGTGGAGGTCAATGCCGACAGCGTGCTTGGCGAGGTCGATCAGGGCGCCGCGCTGCTCGACGGCGTGCTCGACATCGGCCGTGGCGCGGTCGCCGCCGAAATGGTCGGCCTCAGCGAAGAAGTTTTCAACCGTACCGTCGAGTACCTCAAAAACAGAAAGCAGTTCGGCAAGCTGATCGGCGAATTCCAGGCGCTGCAGCATCGCGCCGCCGAGCTCTATGTCGACATCGAGATCACCCGCGCCGCCACGATGAAGGCGCTCCAGGCGCTAGATGCCGATGTTGCCAAGGCAACATCGGCCGTCGCGGTGGCAAAAGCCCGCGCCGGCACCACCGCCACGCGCGCGGTGCAGGAAGGCGTGCAGATGCACGGCGGCATGGGCATGACCGACCAGTTCGACATCGGCTTCTTCATGAAGCGTGCCCGGGTATGCGAGGAATTGTTCGGCGACGCCAACTACCACACCGAGCAGCTGGCGCGCGCGCGGGGGTATTGAGGCGACGGCCCAAGGCACGATGGTGCCTCACCCCGGGTGTCGTCCCGGCGAACGCCGGGACCCATAACCCCAGGGAGTAATTTGACGAAGGCTCGGAGTTTGAAGAGTCTCTCCGCGGTACTGTCACCTGTGCTTATCGATAGATCACGCGGTATGGGTCCCGGCGTTCGCCGGGACGACAGCAGAGAGAGCCGCCTCTTCCTTACCGCATCGGCGGCGCGTACTGCACGCCACCCGCGTTCCACAGCTGGTTCATGCCGCGCGGGATCTTCAGCTTCGACTTCTCGCCGATGTTGCGCTCGTACATCTCGCCGTAGTTGCCGACGTGGCGGATGATGCGGACGGCCCAGTCCTTGGTGAGGCCGAGCTGCTCGCCGTAATTGCCTTCGGTACCGACGAGGCGCATCACTTCCGGCTTTTTCGACTTCAGGGCCTCGTCGATGTTCTCCGAGGTGACGCCGAGCTCTTCGGCGTTGATCATCGCATAGAGCGTCCACTTCACGATCATCATCCAATCGTCGTCGCGCTGGCGCACCACGGGGGCGAGCGGCTCCTTGGAGATCATGTCCGGCAGGATCATGTTGTCGCCGGGCTTCGCCAGGTTGATCCGCAGCGCGTAGAGCTGGGAGACGTCGGCGGAGAGGGTGTCGCACTTGCCGGTGTCGTAGGCCTTCACGACCTCGTCGAGCTTGTCGAACTTCACCTCGTCATACTTCATGTTGTTGGCACGGAAGTAATCGGCGACGTTGAGTGCCGTCGTGGTGCCGGCCTGGACGCAGACCTTGCTGCCGGTCAGGTCCAGCGAGGTCTCCTTGTTGCGCGACCGCGGCAGCATGAAGCCTGCGCCGTCGTAATAGGCGACCGCGGGGAAATAGAGGTCGTAGTCGAGCTCGCGCGCCATGCTCCAGGTCGAGTTACGCGAGAGGATGTCCACCTTCCGGCTCTGCAATTCCTTGAAGCGCTCGCCGGCATCGAGCGGGATGAACTTCGCCTTGCCCGGATCGTTGAAGATCGCCGCCGCCACCGCGCGGCAGAAATCGACGTCGAAGCCGGTCCAGTTCTTGTTGTCCTCGGAGTACGAGAAGCCCGGCAGGCCCTTGTTGACGCCGCACAGCACCTCGCCGCGGCGCACGGTGCGCTTCAGCGTGCGGGTGTCGTAGAACTCGTAGATGATGGCCAGAACGGCGACCAGCACGGCGACCGCGAGCCCGATCAGCAGGCCGCCTCGAAAAGTGCGCATCATGTTGCTCTCTCGAAAAATCGGGAAAAGGAATCAGGAGGGAAGGCGACGAGCATGGTCCGGAGGACCATGCCCGGATCAAAAACCTCAGAGCTCGGGCTTCTGCCGGATCACCACTTTGGTGCCGACGGGGACGCGCTCATAGAGATCGGCGACGTCGTTGTTGACGAGACGGAAGCAGCCCGAGGACACCTTGGTGCCGATCGTGTCGGGGCGGTTGGTGCCGTGGATGCGATAGACCGTGGTGCCGAGATACATGGCGCGGGCCCCGAGCGGATTGCCGGGGCCGCCGGCCATGAAGCGCGGCAGATAGGGCTGGCGCTGGATCATCTCCGGCGGCGGCGTCCAGTCCGGCCACTCCTTCTTATTGGTGATGTTCACCAGCCCCTGCCACTGGAAACCGTCACGGCCGACACCGATGCCGTAGCGGATCGCGCGCCCGCCCGGCTGCACCAGGTAAAGGTGGCGCTCGGCGGTGGAGATGATGATGGTGCCCGGCGTCTCGGTGGTGCGGAAATAGACCACCTGCTTTTGCCATTCCGGCTCGAGCTGGTAGCCGTCGTCGGCGACCAGACCCGGCTCGTCGCCGCGATCAGGCTGCTGCGCGATGGCCTGTGGTGCAGACAGGATCAGGCCGATCGCGGCCACGAACATCCCGGTCAGGCGACGAAAATCCGTCATTTCAAGCTCTCCCCACTGCCACGGCGCAAATCATTCGGAACCATCAAACCTGAGGGGCATGTTCATGGCAAGTTGATGGCGCGCCACCCTGATATGTCACGAGAATGCTTTGGTTTTTTGACGCCCGCCTGGCAATGCCACAAACAGGGGATGGCGCGAAAAGCTTAGATTTTGGCTTCCCAAGGGTGAAGCGCTTTTGTGCGTGATGGAGTGAAGCTCCATCGTGTTTGGCCAATGCGGCGCTCTCTCCGTTCCCTCCCCCCTTGTGGGGGAGGGGGGTGCCGCATGGGGATTCTCGCCGTCGCACACCACACTCGGCAGCGCCAACCACCGACACCTTTTTCCGGGCTACCCCCCTCCCTAGCCCTCCCCCACAAGGGGGGAGGGAGCGCACCCAATCGGGGAGCCAGTCGGGCCTTATCTCCGTCATCGTCAGATCTTGTTGCTCTCCGGCGCGATCCCGAGCCGCCTTACAATCTCCGTCCCCACCGCGCGCGCCTCCACCCGCGAGCCGATCCGCGGGCTGCGAAACCGCCGTCCCGAGTGCAGGCGGATCGTGACAATGCAGTGCTCGTCCTCGGACCGGCCGCGGCGCTCGACGGTGATCGTCTTCACGTCGCGCCCCTCGATCTGGTCGGCGCGCGGCGTGCCGTCGCCCCACAGGCGTTCGACGCGGATGTCCTCCTCGCGGATGATCCAGAACGCGCCGGTGACGAGGTTGGCATAGCGATGCACGGCGAACGCCGCGATCACACCAAGCGGAAGCAGCAGGATGTCGACATGGGTGGGCGGCCATCCGCGCCACAGCTTGTAGGCATAGGGCAGGGCGGACAATGCAACGGCGATCAGGGACACGATGCGGATGTCCCGCGCGGAAAAGGCCTCGAGCGGCTCGCCGAGATGCATCTCGGGATTGCTGGCATCGAGCGGGTTGACGGGCTCCTCGACATTGGGAACCTCGAACTGCGTCGCGATCCGGGCCACGGTATCGCGCACATGGGTGACGTCGGAGATCGGCGGGGACGTCAGTCGCTCTCCCGAAGTCAGCGTGAAGACGAGCTGAAAGCGGGCCTTCACCCGCTTGCTGCCGGGAACCTGCAGCCTCGTGATGACGTCCTTCGCGACGATGCGCGTACGCAGCTTTCCGAACGGGCTTTGCCGCCCGATCAGGATCTCGCCAGGCGTGATGATCCACACCACCGCCGGCGCCATCATGATGCCGACGACGAACCCGGCTCCCACCAGCAGCGCCGCCACCGATATGATGATTTCCAGCGTGTCGTGCGTAAACAGGCCCGGCGTGAAGCAGAGCGCAACGGCGGCCGCAAAGCCGGACATCACCAGCCGCTGCGCGATCGAGGCGCCTTCTCGAAGGCGAATGTCGGTGCTGGTGGTGACGTCGTTCATTGCGGGCGGCTGATTCCGTTGCCGCGAAACTCCACGGACGGGTCCGGGGAGTCAAGCAACAAGGGCGACAGCTGAAACCTGCCGCCCCATGCCCGCCGCGCCTAGCTATTGACGTTCAGCAGCTTCGCCACCGTGCGGTCGATCTCGTCGTAGCGGCCTTCGCCGGCGTGCTGGAACACGATCTTGCCGGTCTGGTCGATGATGTATTGCGCCGGCCAGTACCGGTTGCTGTAGGCGTTCCAGGTCTTCGAATCGTTATCCTGCGCCACCGGATAGGTGATGCCGTGGCGCTTGAGCGCGGCCTGCACGTTGGAGGCGGAGCGCTCGAACGGGAATTCCGGCGTGTGGACGCCGACCACGACCAGGCCTTTGTCCTTATACTTGGCATAGAGGTCGGTCACGTGCGGCAGCGTGTTGACGCAGTTGACGCAGCCATAGGTCCAGAAATCGACCAGCACGACCTTGCCGCGGAGGTCGGCCATGTTCAGTGGTTTCGAGTTGAACCAGTTGTTGATGCCGGCGAAGTCGGGCGCGGTCTGCTGGCTTGCGGCGGCGGTGAGGACAGGCGCAGCGCGCGCGGCCTCCTCGCAGACGCCGGGAATGACGGCACCGGTGACGGTGAAGCCGATCAGGGCGGCCGAGACGGCGAGCAGCTTGAAAGTCATGGAAGCGTCCTCCGGTGAAGATGAGGGATGATCACAGGCCGATCTGGCCGGTGGGATAGAAGCCGGTGAGCCACGCCACGATCAGCGTGTCGTATTGGAAATAGGCGGCGACCGCGAAGCCGATCACGACGATGCCAAAGCCCTGCTGCAGCCGCGGCGAGATCCGCGCCAGGCTGCGCACCCGCGTGGTCGCGGCCTGCCCGCCATAGGCTATTCCCAGCATCGGGATCGCGGCGCCGATCGCATAGGCGATCAGCAGCGTGCCGGCCCAGCTGAGGTTCTTCGAGGTCGCAACCAGCGTCAGGATCGAGCCGAGCACAGGGCCGGCGCAGGGCGTCCAGACCAGGCCCAGCGTGGTGCCGAGGATGAGCCCGCCGAGCGCGCCCTCGCGCTGGGTAGCGCCGGAATTGCCGAGATCGAGCCAGCCATTGAGCCGGCTCGACAGCCATTCGAACGGCGCCGGCCACAGCATCAATAGGCCAAAGCCGAGCAGCAGGATCGCGGCGGCTTCGCGCAGCACATTCGGATCGAAATCGAACAGGCGGGTGATTGCGCCGAGCAGCAGCGCGGTCGCCGAGAAGGAAAGCACGAAGCCGAGCGCGATCATCGCCGGGCGCAGATGCCCCGCGCGCCCGATCGAGGCGCCAAGCAGGATCGGCAGCATCGGCAGCGTGCAGGGCGCGGCGATGGTGAGGATGCCGGCAAGGACGGCGAAGACAAGTTCGAGCATGGGGCACGCGTGAAGGAGGTCACGAGGGGAGTTCGGGCGGGATGGGGCGATCGTTACGGAGCGTCACGGCTTCGTGACGGGGAGCGGGTTTGCGAGGCAGCCCGTTAGCCGCAGCGGCAGTGCGCTCCCTCCCCCCTTGTGGGGGAGGGCAGGGGAGAGGGGTAGCCCAGGAAATGGTCCATCCATCTCCGCTCATTTCCGCGTGCAAAATCGAGAGAGTCCCCGTGCGGCACCCCCCTCCCTGCCCCTCCCCCACAAGGGGGGAGGGAATG
>NZ_PTFE01000149.1:0-14148 GCF_002936975.1 Bradyrhizobium sp. AC87j1 | reverse complement strand
CCGTGGAAGTGGCCGCCGATCGATGCACGCGATGTACGTGACATCGCGATAGGATTCCATTCCGGATCACTACGGACACAGATACCGCTTGCCATGTGCCCGTTCTGCATCGGTGGTCTGATCGCTGTTGCCTGATCTACCGCACGCGAGGGGCAGGATGTCCACACCTCCTCGGCGCCGCTGAACCGCGATTTCACGGGCCTGTCATTGAACTGGTCTAGCGCTGCTCCCGTCATCGCTGACGGCCAAGGAGCAAGCCATGTCGAAGCCGGTGCTGGGCGCCGCATTGTCCATCAAATCGATCCCCGCCCATCGGGACTGGCTTCTCGATCGGCAGCGCGATCTCGAGATCCAGGATTTCTTCCGCGCCGATCTTCTCGACAGCGATTGGCGCAGCACGGCCGGCGAGATCAAGCAGATGCTGTCGGGCCATACCGGCCGGCTCGGCATTCACGGGCCGTTCTGGGGCTTCAAGATCGACAGCCACGATCCCATGATCCGCCAGGCCGTGACCAAGCGCCTGCTTCAGGGCCTCGATGCCGCCGAGTTCCTCGGCGCGACGCAGATGGTGATCCATTCGCCGTTCACGACCTGGGATCACAACAATCTCGATCTGTATCCTGATAATCGCGGCAATCTCGTCGAGCGCGTCAAGGCGACGCTCGCCGAGGTGATCGCACGCGCCGAAACCATCGGCTGCGAGATCGTCATCGAGAACATCGAGGACAAGGATCCGCGCGACCGCGTCCGTCTCGCCAGGGCGCTGGAAAGCGCCAAGGTCCGCGTCTCGCTCGACACCGGGCACGCCAACTACGCCCACATCTCCACCGGTGCGCCGCCGGTCGACTATTACGTCGAGACCGCTGGCGACATGCTGACCCATGTGCATCTGCAGGACACCGACGGCTTTGCCGACCGGCACTGGGCGCCGGGCGAAGGCAACATTCCGCGCCCTGGGACGGCTGAATTCCAACCCGCGGCTGATCCTCGAACTCCGCAACCACGACGACGTCCGCGCCGGCGCAGCCCATCTCGCCGCGCTCGGTCTCGCCGAATAACCGCATCATCTGGGGCTACCGCCATGAGCAAATTCACCCGTCGCACCATCCTGAAAACCGGCGGCGCCGCCGCAGGCACATTGCTGCTGCCGCGTTTTGCCATCGCGCAGGGCGACAACCGTCCGTCGGTGACGATCGCCGTGCAGAAGGTGACGAATGCGAACGTGCTCGACGTGCTGCGCGAGCAGTCCAATGTCGGCGAGCGCGTGTTCTTCTCCTCGATCTGGGAAGGCCTGATCTCCAAGAACTGGCGCGGCAACCTCGAGGCCGTGCCCGGCCTTGCCACCGAATGGCGCCGCATCGACGACCAGACCGTCGAGGTGAAGCTGCGCCAGGGCGTCAAATTCCACAACGGCGACGAGCTGACCGCAGAGGACGTCGTATTCACCTTCAGCCGCGAGCGCATGTTCGGCGAGACCGAGGCCAAGAGCCGCTCGACGATCCCGGCCTTCGAGAAGATCCCGACGCCGCGTCCGGGCAAGGAATTGCCGCCGGACGTGCCGGCCGTTGCCCGCCGCATCTGGCCGGACCTCGTGCGCGTCGATGCGGTCGATAAATACACCGTGCGCTTCTACAACGCGACGCCCGACGTCACGATCGAAGGCCGGTTGTCGCGCTACGGCTCCGACATCATGAACCGCCGCGCCTGGGACGAATCCGCGAGCTATCTCGACTGGGCGCGCAAGCCGGTCACGACCGGCCCCTACAGGGTCGTCGAGCTCAAGCCCGACGTGTCGCTGACGCTCGAGGCGCATGACGAATATTGGGGCGGCCGCCCGCCGCTCAAGCGCATCCGCTTCCTCGAAGTGCCTGAAGTGGCAAGCCGCATCAACGGGCTCTTGTCGGGCGAATACCAGTTCGCCTGCGATATCCCGCCGGACCAGATCGCCGGCATCGAGAAGAACGCCGCGTTCGAAGTGCAGGGCGGCACCATCCTCAACCACCGCCTGACCGTGTTCGACAAGAACCACGCCCAGCTCGCCAATCCCTTGGTGCGGCGCGCCTTCACCCACGCGATCGACCGCCAGGCCATCGTCGACAGCCTGTGGGCCGGCCGCACCCGCGTGCCGAAGGGCCTGCAATGGGAATTCTACGGCGACATGTTCAACGCCGACTGGAGCGTGCCGGCCTACGATCCGAAGCTCGCGCAGGATCTGCTCAAGCAGGCCAATTACAAGGGCGATCCGATTCCCTATCGCCTGCTCAACAATTACTACACCAACCAGGTCGCGACCGCGCAGGTGCTGGTGGAAATGTGGAAGTCGGTCGGCCTCAACGTCCAGATCGAGACCAAGGAAAACTGGTCGCAGATCATGGAGCGTGCGCCGAGCCGCGCCGTGCGCGACTGGTCGAACTCGGCCGCCTTCAACGATCCGGTCTCCTCGCTGGTCGCCCAGCACGGCCCGAACGGTCAGCAGCAGCAGATCGGCGAGTGGACCAATGTCGAGCTGAACAAGCTCTCGGAGTTCCTGGAGACCTCGATCGACCGTGCCGCCCGCAAGAAGGCGTTCCGCCGCATGCTGGAGATCGCCGAGCGCGAAGACCCCGCCTACACGGTGCTGCACCAGAACGCGACCTTCACGGCCAAGCCGAAGTCGATCAAGTGGAAGGCATCGCCGGCGTTCGCGATGGATTTCCGCGCCGGCAATTTCGAGGCGTGAGGTGTCGCCGCTGGTCAGCATTGCAGGCCTGAGCGTCGCCTTCAGCGGCGTGCCGGTCCTGCGCGGTGTCGATCTCGCTCTTGGCAAGGGCGAGGCTCTCGGCCTCGTCGGCGAGTCCGGATCGGGCAAGTCGGTGACGTGGCTTGCCGCGCTCGGGCTGTTGCCGCGGCATGCCAAGGTCTCGGGCTCGGTGCGGCTCGACGGACGCGAGATCCTCGGCGCGCCGGCCGCCGAGCTCGACCAGGTCAGGGGCGGGCGCGTCGCGATGATCTTCCAGGATCCGGCGAGCGCGCTCAACCCGGTCTTGACCATCCGCAAGCAGCTCTGCGAAGCGCTGGCGCTGCATCGCGATCTCCAAGGCAATGCCGTGAAAGCGGAAGCGCGCCGGCTGCTCGATCTCGTCGGCATTCCCGACGCAGGCCGGCGGTTAGAGGCCTATCCGCACGAATTCTCCGGCGGCCAGGTCCAGCGCATCATGATCGCGATGGCGCTCGCCGGAAATCCGGACCTCCTCATCGCGGACGAGCCGACCACGGCGCTCGATGCCACCATTCAGGCCCAGATCCTGGAGCTGCTCTCGACGGTTCGCCGCGAGATGGGCATGGCGATGGTGCTGATCAGCCACGATCTCGGCGTCGTCGCCGAAAATTGCGACCGCGTCGCGGTGATGTATGCCGGCCGCATCGTCGAGCAGGCCCTCAGCAACCAGCTGTTCGCCGATCCCGTGCACCCCTATGCCCAGGGCCTGATCGGCGCGCTACCGCCGCTCGACGGACCACGCCGCCGTCTCACCGCCATTGCCGGCACCGTGCCCGATCCCGCGATGATGCCTGATGGCTGCGCCTTCGCGCCGCGTTGTACCCTGGCGTCCGAGCCGTGTAGCCGTGCCGAGCCGACCTTGGCGCCGATCGCGGACGGCCGCGCTGTGGCCTGCATCCGCGCTGAAGCTTCGCGCCGCGCGCTGCTCGGGATCGCCGCTGAATGAGCCCGCCGCTCGTCGACGTGTCCGAAATCTCCCGCAGTTATTCGATGCGCTCCGGCATGTTCGGCCGCAGCACGGCGGTCCGTGCCGTCGACGGCGTGTCGCTGACCATTCCCAAAGGCGAGACGCTCGGCCTCGTCGGCGAGTCCGGCTCGGGCAAGTCGACCACTGGGCGTATCGTGCTCGGCCTGGAGCCGCCCGATAGCGGCGAGGTGAGGTTCGACGGCAAGCCGATGGCGGCGCCGGGCACGGCCGCATGGCGTGCGCAACGCGCGCGCATGCAGATGATCTTCCAGGACCCGCTGGGCGCACTGGACCGGCGCTTGCCGGTCGCTGCGCAAATCCGCGAGCCCCTCGACATTCACGGCCTCGGCACGCCCGACGCGCGCGAGGAGCGTGTCCGCGAATTGCTGCGCGCCGTCGAGCTCACCCCGGCGCATGGCGCGCGTTACCCGGGCGCGCTGTCCGGCGGCCAGCGTCAGCGCATCGTGCTGGCGCGGGCGCTGGCCACAAAGCCCGATTTCCTGGTCTGCGACGAGCCGGTCAGCGCGCTCGACGTCTCGATCCAGGCGCAGGTGGTGAACCTGCTTTGCGATCTCCAGGCCCAGCTCTCGCTCACCTTGCTGTTCATCAGCCACGATCTGCGCGTCGTCAGGCAGATCAGCAATGTCGTCGCCGTGATGTATCTCGGCCGCATCGTCGAGATCGGCAGCGCGGACGATCTGTTCGCGCGTCCCGAGCATCCCTACACCCAGGCGCTGGTCTCCGCTTCGCCTGCGCCGGGCCGCCGCAGCGCAGGCCGTATCGTGCTGGCAGGCGATCCTCCGAACCCGGCCGCGCGACCCCAAGGCTGCGCCTTCCATCCGCGCTGCCCGCACGCGGTCGCGCGCTGTGCGCGCGAGGTGCCGGCGCTCGCGGCCGTCGGCGGCAACAGGCAGGTCGCCTGCCATCTCATCACGGGCGCCGAGACACGGGACGCGGCGTGATGGGACGCTATTTCGCCATTCGCATTGGACGCGCGGCGTTGACAATCGTGCTCGTCGTCACCTTCGCCTTCGTCGTGCTACGCCTGTCAGGCGATCCCGCGCTGATGACTTTGGGACCGGAGGCGCCGCCCGAGGTGCTCGCGGCGTTCCGCAAGGCGTGGGGCCTCGATGATCCCATCTGGTTTCAGTATCTCGACTATTTCGGCGCCATCGCCAAGGGCGAGCTCGGCCGCTCCATGCGCGACGGACGGCCCGCGATCGAGCTCGTGCTGGAGCGGATTCCGGCGACGCTGGCGCTGACCTTGCCGGCCTTCGCCTTCAAGGTCGCGCTCGGCGTTCCCGCCGGCATCTACGCCGCGCTGCATCGGGGCTCCGCAATCGACCGCGCCGTCATGATGACGGCGGTTGCCGGCTTCACCGTGCCGAGTTTTGTCCTTGCGCTGCTGCTGGTACTGGTTTTCGCCGTGCAGCTCGGCTGGCTGCCCTCGGGCGGGCAGGACAGTTGGCGCCACGCGATCCTGCCCATCGCAACGCTGAGCCTCGGCGGTGCCGCCGTGCTGGCGCGCTTCACCCGCAGCGCGATGCTGGAGGTGCTGGGCCAGCCTTATATCCGCACCGCCTCGGCCAAGGGCGTGCCGTGGCGCAGGGTGGTGACGTCGCACGCCCTGCCGAACGCGGCGATCCCGACCGTCACCATTCTCGGCTTCATGGTGGGCACGCTGATCGCGGGCGCGGTCGTGGTCGAGAGCGTGTTTGCCTGGCCGGGAGTAGGGCGGCTTCTCGTCGTCGCCGTCGCCAACCGCGACCTCGCCGTCGTGCAATGCATCCTGCTGCTGGTCGCGATGACCATGGTCACGTCCAACCTCATTGTCGACTTCCTCTACGGCTTCCTCGATCCGCGCCTGCGCGCCAAAGGAGCCCACGCATGACCGACACGACGCTGAAGGACACGGCCGTCCGCCGCATCAGCCTGCCGGCGATCCCGGTCTCGGTCGCGCTCGCGGTGACCTGGATCGTCGCGGTGCTCGTGATCGCCGCCTTCGCCGAGAAGATCGCGCCCTACGGCTACACTCAGCTCGATTTGCGCAACCGCTTGGCCGCGCCCGGCAATGCCGCGCATTGGCTCGGCACCGACGAACTCGGCCGCGACGTGCTGTCGCGGCTGCTCGTCTCCATCCGCATCTCGCTGCTGATCGCCTTCGGCGCCACCGCGATCTCGGCCGTGGTCGGCACCACGCTCGGCTTCCTCGCCGCGCATTTCCGCGGCGCGGTGGAGCAGCTCGTGCTGATGCTGACCGACTTCCAGGCCAGCATGCCCTTCCTGATCATGGCGCTCGCGGTGCTCGCCTTCTTCGGCAATTCGCTGCCGCTGCTGATTGGCCTGATGGGACTATTCGGCTGGGAGCGCTATGCCCGCATCGCCCGCGGCCTTGCCATCTCGGCCAATGCGCAAGGCTACGCCGCCGCGGTCCGCCAGTTAGGCGCGACGCCGCCCCGGATTTACCTCCGGCACATCCTGCCCAACATCGCCTCGACCCTGATCGTCTCGACCACGCTTGTTTTCCCCGAGGTGATCCTGATGGAGTCGGGCCTGTCCTTCCTCGGCCTCGGCGTGCAGCCGCCGATGACCAGCCTCGGCAACATGGTCGGCTACGGCCGCGAGTACCTGACCCGGGCGCCCTGGATCATGCTGGCCCCGGCCACCGCCATCGTGGTCACCACGCTGGCCGTCTCCGTGATCGGCGACTGGCTGCGCGACCGGTTGGATCCGACGTTGCAATAGCGCGACCGGCTTCAGCCGTGCGCCGACTTGCCGTCGCTTCGCGAGCGTTTGTCTAGTCTTGGTCTGGCCTTGGTCTAACCTTGGACCTCCGGCTTCTTGCCGCGCCCGAGCGCGAATTGACCGACGGGGCCTTCTATGTGCAATTCCTGCTGCGTCATTTTCGCGAACAGATCGATGTCGGTCGTCCCGATGGCGCAGCCCCCAAGGCCCATATCGGTCGCCGCCAGATAGAACGTCTGAATCAGGCTGCCGACATTCTTCAAGATCAACGAATATGCGATTGAGCTGTATTTCCAGGAGACCCGCCCAAAGCGCGCTGCGATTGTGATCAGGATTTGCGGCTGACGAGGCGCGTCCATGGCGAACTGAGCCGCCACCGAGAGAGCCTGGAGTTGTTGGGCAGAGGCGCTCATCGCAACCAGCGCGTGGCTCCCTGCATCGTAGTGGTAGAGTCCGCGCGCGAGCCCTTCGCAGTTGGAGACCGCCAGGTACAATTCCAGCTCGTACGCGCTGCCCGCCGAAGGATAGGGTCTCGTGCTGTAGGTGACTTCGGGGCCGCCATCAAAATACGGTTCGCTCTTCCATTCGGACAGAACGCGCGCGGTGGTGTCGAGAAACTGCGCGAGTTCGCGGAGCGTGACCGGATGCTTGTCGTCGAAATCCCGTGTTGAATGGCGTTCCCGCAACAGCTTCGGGAGGAGAGAGTTCGGCCCCGGGGAGGGGAATTTACGCAGGTCGATCTTGCTGCCGGGCCAGCGCGGACGCACCGCGGGCGGCGGCGGAACGACGCTCGCATAGGTGAAAGCGGCACCGACCGGATTGGCTTGCCGGCCCTCCGTGCTCCGCGTGTGAAATACCAGATCATGGAAATCCCAGAGAACGAGATTGCCGTCGCCTTCATCCACTCGCAAGCCGTCGCCGCCTTTCGTATCGAGCTTGAGCAGAACCTGGCTTTCGACCAGCAGTTCGAGCAGAAGAAGGTCGAAGGAGCGTGCCTTCGCCTTGAACTCGCCGATCTTCCGAGGCTGCGACAGCGCGGCAAGGGTAGCGGCGATGGCGGGATCGCCAATCCGGAACAGCGCGCCGGCGCGTGGCGATTCCAGCACCATCTCGTTGCCGCGCCGGCGCAGATAGGCAAAGCGCGACAACACAACGGTATCACGCTTGCCCAGCTTCGCGCGTCGCGGCCAGTAGTCGGGGACTTGAGGCTCGATGACCACGAGGTCCCGCTCGTCACGCGTGGAGGAGAGGCGGTATTCCAGAAGCCCCTGCCGGGCCAGGCGATGCACCAGTGCGTCGATTTCCCTGGCGAGGATGCTCTTGCCCGCAAACGAAGCGAGCGGAAGACCGGTGCTCAGGTGTCGCGCACGGTCCGTCGCAGCCTCGCTGAATTGTCCGAGGTTGACGGAATAGTCGCCCAGAGAGGCGGCAATGTTTCCGTCCGGCTGCATCCGGAGGGAGAAGCGATGGCTCAATCGGGCAGCAATGTCTGGCGCGATCTTCCTGTTCGGCTTTTTCGGGGGAGCGCGCACGAAGAGCAGGCCTTCAGGTGTGTGGAATGAATGACGTCAGATCACTTTCCGGTCGCGGCCGGTCCAACAATCCGAGCTTCACCGGCACATCGTAAAGGCGGCCCGGGGCGAAGCGGCGATAAAAATGACGCAAGCCGGGAACGAGCACTCTGACGACCGGAACCTCGACGTCGGGACGTGTCTGGTCGAGGACGAGGAAATCGTAACCCGCACGGGCGGCAATCTCGACGCAGGCGATGGCCTGGTCACGCGTGTTGTCGTGAAGCTTGAGGCTCGGCGCTGGAGGGACGATCGGACGATCGCTTGGTATCAGGAACGGGTAATATTCCAGGCGCAGCGGTGTAACACCGTCGAGGGTCGGCTTTTCGCCGCTCGCACCGCCCATCATGCTGACGGACATGAATTGGGTCAGCTCAGTGAGGGAGCGAAGCAGGGCGATGCGGCGGTCGAAATGCGCGCCGGAACCGAACTCGATATGCTCGTGTCCATTCTGCATCCAGTGCATGATTGCCACGTAAGTCGGAATGCCGAGGTCGGTGGTGACATCGAGCACCCACAGCTTGCGCCCGGCTTCCGCAAATTGAGTCTGGAGATCCCGGACATAGAAATCGTCGAACTGCTCGAGGTCGACCTCGGCGCGCTGCACCCGGTTGTACCACCAGATCGCGTAGGCATCGCGTTCGATCAGTTCGAGGAAGCCCTGGACAATCGCTTCGTCGCGGGTGTTGCCGGCCGCGCAGCCGTTGGAATCCGTATGAAAGCCGCCATAAAAGAAGTACAGGAGGCCCGTCGGCAGATATTTGAAGCGTTTGTCGCGCAACGATGAGACGGGCGACCACTCGGTCCTCGTCGAAGGATCAAACGGCTCGGGAACCGGATGGGGATCGTCCGGTTGCTGGAGAAATCTGTTCTTGAACTGCGTGTCACTGAAGAGCTGCACATCGTTGGGAAGAAGCGCGTCGCCAGGCTCGAAATCGGCAAATCGACGCGTCGTCCTGATCTCATCGCCCTGGAAGATTCCCGAATAGCGTTCGATCGATTCCATCAGCGCGCTGGCTTCGCCTTGCTCGGCGGTCGAGCCCTTGCCAAAACTGCCGCCGCTCAATCCGGACCTGAGTTGGTCGATGCTCTGGGCCGGCGCGGAGAAATTATGCTGGGCGAAGTAGTTGGTGTTCATTGGCAGATCGACGTCGATTCGTTCGAGCCTGGTCACCACCCCTGTCAGCGGGCTCACATGCTTGCGGAAGCGCGACACCGTCGACCGCGACGTCACCGTGCGGTATCCACCGCTGGTCATGACGAGCCTCTTGCCCTCGTCAATTTCGACCAGGGCCGGTGATCGGCGCGGGTTGTTCAGCTTCCTGCTGCCGCAGGTCGGACATTGTGGACGTCGCGTCACGTAGTGCTTGATGATCGCGGCGCCGGTCAGGTCGAAACTTGCGATGTGAACGCACAAATCGGTGCGAAAATCCGATGCAATCGCCTTCGCGATTTCGACGGCCGCAAAATGGATTCCAGTCTGGCCGACGTTTTCTCTGACGAGCGGCGATATGGCAACCGCACGCGCCGGTCCCCGGTCAAGAAACCCCTTGATCTCCCGGTTGCGGATCATGCGATCGAACAGGCAGGTCCAGCAAGCGGTCTCGCCCGGTTTGAACACGGGCCCGACCAGCGGAAACGGGCCGGACGGCTGCACCAGCAACCAGGGCGTCTTGCCGGCCACGCGTTCCTGGTTCAGCTCGGCAAGTCGCCGGTCGAGATAGTCGTTCGCCAGCGTGATCGTGAGCTTCGGCGCTCGCTTGGCGATTTGAACACCGAGCTTGCTCAACGCCGCGGTCAGCTCCTTGGCGCCTTTGACGTCGATCGCCTCAATCCGGACGGGGCAATTGCGAAGATTTTGTTCCGCGATCTCAAGGGGCATGCCGAGGCTCGCCAGGAAGCCGCCGACGGTGTCGTCGAATGCTTTCGGGCTCTGCGCAACGACATATCGGCGATCAAGGAGCCGCTTGATCGCTTCGTCGATCTTGTTGGCCGGAAGGTGCTTCGAAAGCTGGCTAATGATTTCGGACCAAGCCTTGCCATGTTTTCCGATCGCGGTGGCCAAGGCACAATAGAGCTCGCCATGCAGGAAGAACTTGCGGTCCTCGGAATAAAGGCAAACCGCATCGGGAGGCAGTACATAGGCGGTGAAGTTCGGTGCAAATCGGAGAATGTCTTTGCGGGTCTGCCGCGGAGCGCGCGTCTTGCGAGTTGCAGTCATTGAGTCAGCACGATGATCCTGTTGCCGATGCGAGCGTCGTAGCGAAATCAAGCAATTGGCCGGCCCCTCTCTCGAGACCGGCCAATGACGTATCAACCCGTGAATTTGACATTCGGAAGGCGCCGAGGCCTAGCACACGCGGCAGCGGCCCCACGATGCGCAGCAACTCGCGCATGATACGGCGCATCCCACCACACCAACGCCACAGCCGACACCGCAGCCAACGGCACAACCCGCACAACGGCAACCGACGCCACATCGGCAACTACGGCAACCGCGACAGCCTCTGCAGCCGCGGCAACCGCCGCATCCGCGCCATGCCAGCTGCACGCGGCTGCCGGCGTTTTCCTTGTCGAAGAGATGGAAGGTGGCCAAGCTGACGTCAGCCATTTCCTCTTCATCGAGGGTGATTGCCTGACCGGTTCCAAAGTGGGGCAATTGCTGTAGGTCGGATGTGGGCACGGCGGACGCCGATGCGCCTCCCCCCAGCGAGAACGTCAACCCTGCGGCTCCGAACGCCGGCACGGCGACTTTGGTTACTCGCTTCTTCCCTTTAGAAGTCTTCTTCGCCTGCCGCATGGTCGAACCTCCGAGCATTGCAAGAAGCGTCCCAGCCGCGCTAAGCCTACTCTCAGGAAATAGCGCGAGCAACAATTTCGCGCACAAAAGCGCGGCGTCGCACGTGCAGGGTGTATTCATCTTCATGAACGGCATCGGCACGGCGGGTTGACACAACGCATCAACGATCCACGCTGTTGGTGCGCGTGCAACTTGGTGCAGTGCCGCAAGCGCACCGAAGCTCGAACAGGAGATCGGCGTGGTCGATCGATCAGGGCGTTTCGCTTGGTATGAACTCCTGACCACGGATGTCGCGGCGGCTGGCGCATTTTACCGCAAGGCCGTCGGCTGGGGCATGAAGGATGAATCGACCCCGAAACTGCCTTACACGGTGCTTCGTAGCGGCGGCGCTCCGCTGGGCGGACTTATGGATATCCCGGAGGAGGGGCGAAGATTGGGGGCGACGCCGCGGTGGATGGGATACGTCGCCGTCGACGACCTGGACGCGACCGCCGCGCAGATCAGGCGCCTTGGAGGCGCGATCCTTGTGCCGCCGACGGACACCAATATTGGCCGCATAGCAGTCGTTGCCGATCCGCAGGAGGCGACGTTCGGGCTGATCAAAGATCCGACATATGGCCGACGAAAGCCGGGCCGGCTGGACGAGCCGGGGCGTGTCGGCTGGCATGAGTTACTGGCTGCCGACCGGACCGTGATCTTCGATTTCTACAAAGAACTATTCGGTTGGCAGAAGGCCGAGGATCAAGGCGAACCAGCGGCCTGGTATCAATTGTTTTCGGCGGGTGGGCAGGCGATCGGCGGCATGCTCACGAAACTTCCGATCGTAACGCAGCCGAGCTGGCTGCATTACTTCAATGTCGACGACATCGGTGCTGCCATGAAGCATGTGAGCGCTGGCGGAGGCCGGATCCTCCAGGGTCCGATCGAATTGCCTGACGGCTGCTGGATCGCACGATGTGTCGATCCCCAGGGGGCCTTGTTTGCATTGCAGGGCGCCCGAGGTCAGACAAGCATTGAACCAGCCTCGACCTCGGAAATCGGCTGGTCCACCAAATGGGGTGGCATTGCCTCCCAAGGGAGAATTATGCTGCCCAAGCCGAAGCGCTAAGCTGCTGCGCCTGTCCGGCGCTGACGCGAGCTGCAATAACCCGCGCCGGGAGCAGGGGAGGCCTGCGTGGGGTCGATCTGGGCCGTTTCAGGGCAAGTTCCCGTTGCGCCCGCCCAGCCCGTGCGGTATCCGGCCAGAAAGGCCTGAGGCGGCTCCTGTTTTTCCCGCCCGGCCGGTCAAACCGAGGACGGAAACCGCCATGCCAGCCTATCGCTCCCGCACCACCACCCACGGCCGCAACATGGCGGGTGCCCGCGGCCTCTGGCGCGCGACCGGCATGAAGGACGCCGATTTCGGCAAGCCGATCATCGCGGTCGTCAATTCCTTCACCCAATTCGTGCCCGGTCACGTCCATCTCAAGGACCTCGGCCAGCTCGTCGCCCGCGAGATCGAGCAGGCCGGCGGCGTCGCCAAGGAGTTCAACACCATCGCGGTCGACGACGGCATCGCGATGGGCCATGACGGCATGCTCTACAGCCTGCCGTCGCGCGAGCTGATCGCCGACAGCGTCGAGTACATGGCCAACGCGCACTGCGCCGACGGCCTCGTCTGCATCTCCAATTGCGACAAGATCACCCCCGGCATGCTGATGGCCGCGCTGCGGCTCAACATCCCCGCCGTGTTTGTTTCCGGCGGGCCGATGGAGGCCGGCAAGGTCAAGCTGCAGGGCAAGACCAAGGCCGTCGACCTCATCGACGCCATGGTCGCTGCAGCCGATTCCAAGGTCAGCGACGACGACGTCAAGGTGATCGAGCGCTCGGCGTGCCCGACCTGCGGCTCCTGCTCGGGCATGTTCACCGCCAACTCCATGAACTGCCTGACCGAGGCGCTGGGCCTGGCGCTGCCCGGCAACGGCACGGTGGTGGCAACCCATGCCGACCGCAAGCGCCTGTTCGTCGAGGCCGGCCACACCATCGTCGATCTCGTCCGCCGCTATTACGAGCAGGACGATGCTTCGGTGCTGCCGCGCAACGTCGCCAACTTCAAGGCGTTCGAGAACGCGATGACGCTCGACATCGCCATGGGCGGCTCGACCAACACCGTGCTGCATCTGCTCGCCGCCGCCCATGAAGGGCAGGTGGAATTCACCATGAAGGACATCGACCGGCTTTCTCGGCGCGTGCCCGTGCTGTGCAAGGTCGCGCCGTCGGTCGCCGACGTGCATGTCGAGGACGTGCATCGTGCCGGCGGCATCATGGGCATTCTGGGCGAGCTCGACCGCGCCGGCCTGATCGACACCTCGGTCTCGACGGTGCACGCGCCGACCATGAACGACGCGCTGGAGCGCTGGGACATCAAGCGCTCCAAGAGCGAAGCGGTCCGCACCTTCTTCCGCGCTTCGCCCGGCGGTATCCCGACCCAGGTCGCCTTCAGCCAGGAGCGCCGCTACGACGAGCTCGATGCCGACCGCGAGAAGGGCGTGGTGCGCGACCTCGAGCACGCCTTCAGCAAGGATGGCGGCCTCGCCGTGCTCTACGGCAACCTTGCGCAGGACGGCTGCATCGTGAAGACCGCGGGTGTCGACGCCTCGATCCTGAAATTCTCAGGCCCCGCGCGCGTGTTCGAAAGCCAGGATGCGGCCGTTGAAGGCATCCTGGGCGGCAAGGTCGTCGCCGGCGAGATCGTGGTCATCATCTACGAAGGCCCGCGCGGCGGCCCCGGCATGCAGGAGATGCTGTATCCGACCAGCTATCTGAAATCGATGGGTCTCGGCAAAGCCTGCGCGCTCGTCACCGACGGCCGCTTCTCCGGCGGCTCCTCCGGCCTGTCGATCGGCCATCTCTCGCCGGAAGCCGCCGAGGGCGGCAACATCGGCCTGGTGCGCACCGGCGATCGCATCGCGATCGACATCCCGAACCGCAGCATCAGCCTAGAGGTCTCCGACGACGAGCTCGCCAAGCGCCGCGTCGCGGAAGAGGCGAAGGGCGATGCCGCCTGGCAGCCGGCTGCGCGCAAGCGCAACGTCTCGACCGCGCTGCAGGCCTACGCTGCGCTCACCACCAGCGCCGCGCGCGGCGCCGTGCGCGAGGTGAAGCGGCGTCCGAAATAACGCCTCGACCTAATCGAATCCTCCGGAGCGCTCGCGGTCCCCCCGCGAGCGCGCAGATGCGCTGTTGCAGGACAGAGATGTGAAGCCGGGACGGGGGACGCAAAGAAACGGCCCCCGCCTCCTGGGGTGTGGGCTATTGGGGGGTGGAG
>NZ_PTFE01000148.1:0-14154 GCF_002936975.1 Bradyrhizobium sp. AC87j1 | reverse complement strand
TCACTACTGGGCGCATGAAGGCAAGGGCAGGGGTGTGTCGGCGCAGCTCTGGAATATCAGGGACAAGATCAGGGACGTCGACGAGATCATGACTCCGGCGCGGCAGGCGACGATCGGCGAAGCGCATCCGGAATTGGTGTTCTGGAATCTCGCAGGACGAGTGCGGCTTGAACCGAAGACGTCGGCGCAAGGCCGCGAGCAGCGCGTCGCGCTGCTGAGAGCTCGGGGTTTCAACAAGGTCGAAAGATGGTTGACGCTTCGCCACGGCACCGGCATCGGCCGCGACGATCTGATCGACGCCTGTGCCTGCGCGGTGGCGGCGCGTGACAGCACGCGGCGTGTCGGCGGCGAGGAGATCGATCCGCGCGGACTGCGAATGGAGATCAATTACTGACCAGATCAACTCTGCCGATCGTTTGTACCGGCAAGGTGACCACGACCACAATGGCTCGGCTTCAAGGAGCCACCCTCATCGTCCAGCCTTGCGGCTCGCGCTTCGTACACATCGGCCATCTCTCGGAGCCGTCGCGCGGATTCGCGATGGGCGAGATCGTCCGCGACGCGGCGACAGCGCTGAGCGTGATCGAGCAGGGCGCGCTTCTCAATATTCATCCCGTCACAACGCGCAAGTTGCTCGATGGTCCCTCGAAACAACGCAACGTCTCGTCTGGGAAAACGGGAAAAACCGGCAAAATTTTCCTGCCAAGTCGGAACACGGCATGTCAGCGAACGTTTAAGCCACAGGAGCTGAGGGACAAATGCCATGCACGACGTCTGCCAATGGGCGACCGCGACTCTCGCGATTGCCTTCACGGCTGCGCTGCTGATCACGGGTCAATGGTTCATCCAGTATCGACTGCAGCATGAAACCATGACTCCGGTCGTCAAGGTCGCGACGCTGCCGCCCTAGTCGCTTCAAGGCCATTGTGACTGGCTGGCGACGCAGGCGTTAAGCTGACGGCTGCTCGGCCTTGCATCGTTCGCCGGCTCGCCTAGATTAGGCGCGTCTTACGAACGCAGCCGGAGTGTCGATGTCTGATCTGTCCGCCTTTCCCATCACCAAACGCTGGCCGGCCAAACATCCCGAACTGCTCCAGCTCTATTCGCTGCCGACGCCGAACGGCGTCAAGGTCTCGATCATGCTGGAGGAGATCGGACTTCCCTACGAGGTCCATCTCGTCGATTTCGGCAAGGACGATCAGAAGACGGCTGAATTCCTTTCGCTCAATCCGAACGGCAAGATCCCGGCGATCCTCGATCCAAACGGTCCCGGCGGCAGGCCGCTGGCGCTGTTCGAGTCCGGGGCGATCCTGCAATACCTCGCGGAGAAGACCGGCAAGCGGCTGTCCCAGGATGCCGCCCGCCGCTACCAGACCATCCAGTGGGTGCACTTCCAGATGGGCGGCATCGGGCCGATGTTCGGTCAGGTCGGCTTCTTCCACAAATTCGACGGCAAGGATTTTGAGGACAAGCGTCCGCGCGACCGCTACGTCGCCGAAGCCAAGCGTCTGCTCGGCGTGATGGAGACGCATCTTTCGGGACGGCAATGGTTCATGGATGACGACTACACCATCGCCGACATTTCCATGCTCGGCTGGGTGCGCAATCTCATCGGCTTCTACGGTGCCGGCGAGCTCGTCGGATTCACCCAGTTCAAATCCGTCGGCGCCTGGCTCGAACGGGGCCTCGCGCGCCCGGCGGTGCAGCGCGGACTGAACATTCCGCCGCGGCCGTAAGATCAGGTCAGCGCCTTGTACGTCATGTAGAGCGCCATCAGCAAGACGAAGGCGATCACGACCCGGCGCAGCACCGATTTGCTGACGCCATTGGCTAGGCGTGCGCCGAGATCGGTGCCGATCCAGAGGCCGGCCAGAATGCCTGTGATGGCCGGCCAACCGACCATCAGGCCCTTGCTCCAGTAGATCCAGGCCGCCGGAAGATTGGTCGGGATGACCGAGAATACGAGGCTGACGAGCTGCGCCTGATGCTGCGGCACGCGCAGGCCCGCAGCAAGGCCGACCGTGATCGCCAGACCGCCGCCGATGCCCATGAAGCCGGAGGAAAACCCGGCGAGCAGGCCGATGAGCAGCAGGGGTAGCCGGGGCAGTTGGTCCTGGTCGCCGGCCTCACGGCCGCCGTCCTTGCGATCGCGACGCAGGATCAGCAGGACGATCAGCGCGACGAGATAGACGACATAAGTCCATTGCAAGACCTGGTCGGAAACCGCCGCCGCGGCGTAGCCTCCGCCGGCACCGCCGACGAGAAATCCGATGCCGATCCACACGATCCACGGCAAGGGGCTGCGATTGCCGCTCCGCCAATAGCGGCGGGCGCCGGCGAGGCCCATCGGCGGGATCTGTGTGATTAGCGAGGTGCCCTGCGCGACGTGTTGTTCGGCCCCAAGCAGCAACACGCTGAAGATCACGAGCCCGCCACCCGGGCTCATTCCCGTCAAACCCGACGTCAATCCGCTGACCAGACCGACGCCGGCGCCAGCAAGCAGGTCTTGGATCCCTGACATCGCTTACGTCCTGGTTCGCCGCTTGATGTCAGGCCTGGTCGTGCGAAAGCCGTCGATCACCCCGGTCACCGCCGCCATGCAGGCCTCGACGTCGAAATCCTCGCCCCAGCATTTTTGCAGCACAAAGCCCTGGAAGATCGCGATCAGCACGCGTGCGATCGCTTCGGCACCGAGGTCGCGCCTGATCAGGCCGTCATGCTGGCCGCGCTCGACCAGCGCCACGATCAGCGCGCGCGGCATGTCGATGCCCTCGACGACGCTGGTGCGGACGCGGCGGTTGCGCAGGGCTTCGGCCCAGCCGTGGATGCCGACACGGCGGCGCGGTTCGCCGGCGGGGTCGGTCAGCCATTGCGCGTAGACGCGGATCAGCGCGTGAAGCCCTTCGATCGGATCGCCGGATCCTTGCGCGACCGAATTGAGCACGGCTTCGCGCCGATGCCGGTCGTCGGCGAGTGCTTCGATCAGATCGTCCTTGCTCTGGAAGTAGAGATATACCGCGCCGTGGCTCAGTCCGGAGCGTTTCACGATGTCGGCCATGCCGGTCTGGTGAAAGCCGTCTTCGGAGAAGCAGGCGAGGGCAGCTTCGAGAATTTGCTGCCGCCGACTTTCGCGCTGCTTGTCGCTGATCTTGGGCATCTCGCCGTCCTTTAACTGACAGGTTGATCGTTTTACAGTTGATCCCAATCGGGTAGAGTATAAGTGGATCGCAATAAAAAACGATCAGTCAGTCATTTTTAGCGCAGAAGAGGATTTTGGTCAAGTTCTGGCTGGTCTGGGGGCTTGGCAGGAGAAGGATGATGTCGTTGCGAATGCGTCGACAGCGGCGACGCTGCACTCGATCGCGCGCGACTAGAACAGTCGTCCGCCGTTCGGCACTGGCCTGCTCGGCTGCACCAGCACGACCTTGCCGTCGGCATCGGGGAAGCCGAGCGTCAGCACCTCCGAGATGACGGGTCCGATCTGGCGCGGCGGGAAATTGACGACGGCCGCGACTTGTTGTCCCACCAAAGTCTCGAGCGGATGGTTTTCGGTGATCTGGGCCGAGCTCTTGCGCACGCCGATCACCGGGCCGAAGTCGATCCACAGCCGAAAGGCCGGCTTGCGCGCCTCCGGAAACGGTTTTGCGTCGACGACGGTGCCGACGCGGATATCGACCGCGAGGAAGCTGTTGAAGTCGATGGTCGGCGTGGCAGCAGCTGCGGGATCGTGGGTGACGTGCATGGGATGTCCGTTCGGCGAGTTTGGCCTCGTTCGCAATATTGTCGCGCGAAGCGGAGTTTCGTACAACGCTGCGAACATCACGATACGCCATGCGCGAGGAACATCTTTTGCCCAACACCATCTACGGCATCAAGAACTGCGACACCATGAAGAAGGCGCGCGCCTGGCTCGACACCCATGGCGTCGCGTATGAATTCCACGACTACAAGGCGGCGGGCGTCGAAAAGGACAAGCTCAAGCAGTGGAGCGACAAGGTCGGATGGGAGACGCTGCTCAATCGCGCCGGCACGACCTTCAAGAAGCTGCCCGATACCGACAAGGAAGGCGTCACCGAGAAGAAGGCGCTGGCGCTGATGCTAGCGCAACCATCGATGATCAAGCGGCCGGTGCTTGAAATCGGCGGCAAGCTGTTGGTCGGCTTCAAGCCGGACATCTATGCCAAGGAAGTCGGGGCCAAGACGCGTTAGAGACTAGTTCAGCTCGATGATCTCGTTGGTGACACCGGGAGCCGGCTGGTCCGCGAATTCGACCACGTCGGCCGTCGCGATGCGGCCAGGCGCGCGATGGAAGAGATCGCGATCGATCACGGCGCGCAGTTTCGGGCGCGGCAGCGCGTCATTTCCGCGCATCAGATTCTTGATCTCGAAGCCGCCGTCCTCGCAGAAGGTCTTGACCGAGGCGATGACGTGGCAGACTTGGCCGCCGGTCTGGAAAGGCAGCAGCAGCCGTTCATACGCGACGATGCGCCCGTAGATGTCGTCGACGTCAGCAACGCTGTAGACGGGCAGCCCGCGGGCCACGCATTCATAGTAAACTGGCATCACGAAGGGGGCGAGCCGCGGCCCGAGATAATCGTCGAGCAGAACGCCTTTGCCGGTATGTCCATAGGCACGGGAGATGCGAGTGCCTTCGCTCTGGATGGTGAGGCGCGGCGCCGACGTCGAAGCGTCCACCGTATAATAGATGAGATCGGACAGCTCTTCCTCGAGCCGCGCGGGTTGATATTCCCAGACCGCCGGCGCGATCTGCTGGCTCGCATAAAGTCGCAGCCACGTGTTCAGGAGATCACGCTGCCTGATCGACTTGACGACGGACGGAGCGGCGCTTGCGAAATCCAAAACGATAATCCTGGAACGTCAAAACCCGCACATGATGCCGCCTGCGGGAAAATTTTCTATGAAGGCTGGCGCGCCGGACGAAAGACCGTTAACGACGGCTTGATGACCGGTGCCTTGCGAACCGGGAGGCCGGGCAGGCACGACATCAAAACATCTCCGACTAAGGGAGCATTTGTATCCCAGCCGGAGACCTGATCTGCTCAGCTTTCCGCCTTGCCTAACCCCCGTCACCTCCGGCATATTCCGCGCCCGGAGGCGGCGTTCCGGATGGGCTCCAAGGATAGGCTCCAAGGCCCCCGGAAAGCCGAAGCAACAAGGATAGCCACGCGGCTCGCGCGGGCAGGGGGAAATCTGTTTGGCCGATGAGTTTATTCTCGAAACGGAAGGCTTGACCAAGGAGTTCGCGGGCTTCTTTGCCGTCCGCGACGTTGCGCTCAAGGTTCGCCGTGGGAGCATTCATGCGTTGATCGGCCCGAACGGAGCCGGCAAGACGACCTGCTTCAATCTTCTGACCAAGTTCCTGAAACCGTCCGCCGGAAAAATCCTCTACAAGGGGCAGGACATCACCGCGATGGCGCCGGCCGACGTGGCCCGCATGGGGCTGGTTCGGTCGTTCCAGATTTCGGCGGTGTTTCCGCATCTCACGGCGCTGGAAAACGTCCGTGTCGCGCTTCAGCGCCAGCACGGCTCTTCGTTCGATTTCTGGCGCTCCAAGTCGGTGCTCAACCGCTTCAACGATCGCGCGCGCGAATTGTTGAACGATGTCGGGCTGAACGAGTTTGCCAACACGCCCGCGGTCGAGATGCCCTATGGACGCAAGCGTGCACTGGAGATCGCAACCACGCTCGCGCTCGACCCGGAGATGATGCTGCTGGACGAGCCGATGGCGGGCATGGGCCACGAGGACATCGACAAGATCGCAGCGCTGATCAAGCGCATCTCGGCGAAATACACCATCCTGATGGTGGAGCATAACTTAAGCGTCGTGGCCAACCTGTCCGACATCATCACCGTGCTGACGCGCGGCCAGGTGCTCGCGCAGGGCCATTACTCGGAGCTCACCAAGGACGAGCGCGTCAAGGAAGCCTATCTGGGAGCCGGTCATGCCTGACACTGCGATCGCCGAGGCTCCGGCCAAGGCTGCGACCGGCGGAAACATCCTTCAAATCCGCAACCTGGAAGCCTGGTACGGCGAGTCTCACATCCTGCACGGGATCAACTTCGACGTGAACGCGGGCGAGGTCGTCACCCTGCTCGGGCGTAACGGCGCCGGCAAGACGACCACGCTGAAGTCGATCATGGGCATCATCGGCAAGCGTACCGGCTCGGTGAAGTTCAACAACCAGGAGATCATCCGCGCGACCTCCGACAAGATCGCGCGCATGGGCATCGCATTCTGCCCGGAAGAGCGGGGCATATTCTCCAGTCTCGACGTGCGCGAGAATTTGATGCTGCCGCCGGTGGTCCGCGAAGGCGGGCTGCCGCTCGATCAGATCTTCGATCTGTTCCCGAACCTGAAGGAGCGGCTCAACAGCCAGGGCACCAAGCTGTCCGGTGGCGAGCAGCAGATGCTCGCGATCGCGCGCATCCTGCGCACCGGTGCGAGCTTCCTGATGCTGGACGAGCCGACCGAGGGCTTGGCGCCGGTCATCATCCAGCAGATCGGCCACACCATTGCGCGGCTCAAGAAGGAGGGATTCACGATCCTCCTGGTCGAGCAGAATTTCCGCTTCGCATCCACCGTCGCCGACCGCTACTACGTGGTCGAGCACGGCAAGATCATTGACGGATTTGCCAATGCGGATCTTGCCGCCAACATGGACAAGCTCCACACCTATTTGGGCGTCTGACGCCCCAAGGCGTTCAATAGTGGATTTCCCGGAGGGAATATGAAACAGCGTTTTTCTGCACTTCTTCTCGGCGTGGCTCTGGGATTCGTCGCAAGCGGCGCCTCGGCACAGGACAAGACGGTCAAGATCGGCGTGCTGACCGATAATTCCGGTCTCTATTCCGACCTCGGTGGGGCGGGCTCCACGCTGGCCGCCCAGATGGCGGTCGAGGATTCCGGGCTTGCCGCCAAGGGTTGGAAGATCGACGTGATCTCCGCCGATCATCAGAACAAGCCCGATATCGCCACCACCATCGCGCGCCAATGGGCCGACGTCGAGAAGGTCGACATCTTCATGGATGTGCTGAACTCCGGCGTCGCGCTCGCGGTCAACAATGTCGTCAAGGAGAAGAATTCGATCCTGATCGACACGGGTGCGGCGACCTCGGATCTGACGAACGCTCAATGTTCGCCGAACACCATCCATTGGGTCTATGACACCTTCATGCTGGCCAACAGCACCGGTCAGGCGCTGGTGAAGGCGGGCGGCGATTCCTGGTTCTTCCTGACGGCCGACTACGCGTTCGGTGCGGCGCTGGAGCGCGACACCACGGCGGTGGTGCAAAAGGCGGGCGGCAAGGTGCTCGGCAGCGTCAAGCACCCGCTCAACTCCTCGGACTTCTCCTCGTTCCTTTTGCAGGCGCAGGCATCGAAGGCGAAGATCGTCGGTCTTGCGAATGCCGGCGGCGACACCACCAATTCGATCAAGCAGGCGGCCGAGTTCGGCATCGTTGCCGGCGGGCAGAAGCTTGCCGGGCTGCTGTTGTTCATCACCGACGTTCACTCGCTCGGCCTGAACGTGGCGCAAGGGCTCAATTTCACCGAGACCTTCTATTGGGATCTCAACGACGGAACGCGCGCCTTCTCCAAGCGCTTTTCGGAGCGTATGAAGAACAAGGCGATGCCTTCGATGGTGCAGGCTGGTGTCTATTCGGGACTGATCCATTACTTCAAGGCATTGGAGGCGATGGGCGGCAATCCGCATGATGGCGCCAAGGCGGTCGAGAAGATGAAGTCGATGCCGACCGACGATCCGCTGTTCGGTCAGGGCAGTATCCGGGTCGACGGCCGTAAGATTCACCCGGCCTACCTGTTCGAGGTCAAGAAGCCCTCGGAATCGAAGGGGCCGTGGGACTACTACAAGCTGGTGGGCACCGTCCCCGCGGACCAGGCGTTCCGGCCGCTCTCCGAGAGCGCCTGTCCGCTGGTGAAGAAGTAACTCTCTTGCCCGCCGGGGCGGTCGTGCCGCCGGCGGGCTTTCATTTTGTTGGCGGAAATTAATCCCGATGCAGGCTCTCTACGCTCAGCTACTGGTGGGACTGATCAACGGCTCGTTCTACGCGCTGCTCAGTCTCGGGCTTGCCGTGATTTTCGGCATGCTCAACATCATCAATTTCGCCCATGGTGCGCTCTACATGATGGGCGCTTTCGTTGCCTATTTCCTGCTGAGCCTCGGCGGCATCAACTACTGGTGGGCGCTGCTGATCGCACCCGTGATCGTCGGCATCTTCGGCATGATCCTGGAGAGGACCATGCTGCAATGGCTGACCGGGCTCGACCATCTCTACGGCCTGCTCCTGACCTTCGGCATCGCGCTGATCGTGCAGGGCGTGTTCCAGAACTATTTCGGCTCCTCCGGTCTGCCTTACGCCATTCCGGACCAGCTCAAGGGCGGCATGAATCTGGGCTTCATGTTCTTGCCGATCTATCGCGGCTGGGTGGTCGTGTTCTCGCTTGTCGTGTGTCTGGCGACCTGGTTCCTGATCGAGAAGACCCAGCTCGGCGCTTACCTGCGCGCCGCCACCGAAAATCCGACGCTGGTGCGCGCCTTCGGTATCAACGTGCCGCGCATGATCACGCTGACCTATGGTCTCGGCGTCGGCCTTGCCGCGCTCGCGGGCGTGCTCTCGGCGCCGATCAACCAGGTGCGGCCGCTGATGGGCGCCGACCTCATCATCGTCGTGTTCGCGGTGGTCGTGATCGGCGGCATGGGTTCGATCATGGGCTCCATCATCACCGGCTTCGCGCTCGGTGTGATCGAGGGTCTGACCAAGTATTTCTATCCCGAGGCCTCCAACACCGTCGTGTTCGTGCTGATGGTGCTGGTGCTCTTGGTGAAGCCAACGGGATTGACGGGAAGGGCGGCCTGATATGACAACCCTGACGGACGACACGCTGCCGGTGACCCCTCGCGCGATGCGCGACGAGATGATCGCTTTCGTACTGATGGCGCTACTGCTGGCGTCGGTGCCATTCACGGGCGTCTACCCGTTCTTCGTGATGCAGGCGCTGTGCTTTGCGCTGCTCGCCTGCGCCTTCAATCTGCTGATCGGCTATGGCGGCCTGTTGTCGTTCGGCCACGCCATGTTCCTGGGGACCGCCGGCTATTGCTGCGCGCATGCGCTGAAAGTGTGGGCGTTGCCGCCCGAACTCGGCATCCTCGTCGGCATCGCCGCGGCTTTCGTGCTCTCGCTGATCACCGGCTACATCTCGATCCGCCGCCAGGGCATCTATTTCTCGATGATCACGCTGGCGCTGTCGCAGCTGCTGTACTTCATCTACCTCCAGGCCCCGTTCACCCACGGTGAGGACGGCATCCAGGGCATCCCGCAGGGACGCATGTTCGGCGTCTTCGATCTGTCCAAGCCGACGGTGCTCTATTACGTCGTGCTGGTCGGGTTTCTCGCCGGCTTCCTGTTGATCTACCGCATCATCAACTCGCCGTTCGGCGAGGTGCTGAAGTCGATCCGGGAGAACGAGCAGCGCGCGATTTCGCTGGGCTACCGCACCGACCAGTACAAATTCCTGGCCTTCGTGCTGTCGGGAACGCTGGCGGGTTTTGCCGGTGCGCTGAAGGTGTTCGTGGCGCAGAACGCCTCGCTCACCGACGTGCATTGGTCGATGTCGGGCGAGGTCGTGCTGATGACGCTGGTTGGCGGCCTCGGAACCATCTTCGGTCCCGTGGTCGGTGCCTTCGCGATCATCGCCATGCAGCAATATCTCGCCGGCTTCGGCCAGTGGGTGACCGTGATCCAGGGCTCGATCTTCGTGGTCTGCGTGCTCACCTTCCGCCGCGGCGTCATCGGCGAAATCGCGCATTACTTCCGGCGATCGCTCTAAGTAGCTGATTCAAAAACGGTTTACCGGCCGTCTGAAAGCGGTGGATGATCCGGCTCCGCGGGCGTGAGATGACACGCGCGCGGATCGAAAATGGTCTATGACAGTTTCATGACGGCCCGACAGGGCCGGGCCATTTCCAACCGGTAGCCTACCCCCATGATGCGATGGTTTCGTGCTTTCCTGCCCAAGGAAGAACGGTTCTTTGACCTGTTCGACCGGCATGCCCAGACGGTGATCCAGGGCTCCATCGCGCTCCAGGGCATGCTGAACGGGGGCGAGGAGACGCCGGTCTATTGCCAGCGCGTCAACCAGTTCGAGAATGATGCCGACAACATCACCCGAGAGGTGCTGACGGCGGTGCGCCGCACCTTCATTACCCCGTTCGACCGCGGCGACATCAAGAACCTGATCACGTCGATGGATGACGCCATCGACCAGATGCAGCAGACGGCCAAGGCGGTGATGCTGTTCGAGGTCCGCACCTTCGAGCCGTCCATGCGCGAGATCGGCGGGCTTCTGATCGAATGCGCCAATCTGGTCGGCCGCGCGCTGCCGCTCATGCAGTCGATCGGCCCGAACGTCGCCATGCTGACGGCGATCACGGAGGAGCTCGGCAAGCTCGAGGGCCGCGTCGACGATCTCCACGACATCGGTCTGAAGGAGCTGTTCCTGAAGCATCGCGACGGCAATGCGATGGACTTCATCGTCGGCGTCGAGATCTACGACCACCTCGAGAAGGTGGCGGATCGCTTCGACGACGTCGCGAACGAGATCAACAGCATCGTCATCGAGCAAGTTTAGGGCAGGCCGCTGTGGATGCCGCGTTGGGTCTTCCCGTCCTGGTCGGCTTGATCGCCGTCGCGCTGCTGTTCGATTTCCTGAACGGCCTGCACGATGCCGCCAATTCGATCGCGACCATCGTCTCGACCCGCGTGTTGCGGCCGCAATTCGCGGTGTTCTGGGCCGCGTTCTTCAATTTCGTCGCCTTCATGGTGTTCGGCCTGCACGTCGCCCAGACCATCGGCACCGGCATCATCGATCCCTCGATCGTCGATGCCCAGGTGATCTTCGCGGCCCTGGTCGGCGCCATCGTCTGGAACCTCGTGACCTGGGCGCTCGGCATCCCGTCCTCGTCCTCGCATGCGCTGATCGGCGGGCTCGTCGGCGGCGGCATGGCCAAGGCCGGGATCTCGGCTGCGGTGTGGAGCGGATTGACCAAGACGGTGCTGGCGATCGTGCTGTCGCCGCTGATCGGCTTCCTGCTGGCGATGATGCTGGTGGCGATCGTGTCCTGGGCCTCGGTGCGCTCGACGCCGTTCGCGGTCGACCGCGCCTTCCGTATCCTGCAATTCGCCTCCGCCTCGCTCTATTCGCTCGGCCATGGCGGCAACGACGCGCAGAAGACCATGGGCATCATCGCGGTGCTGCTCTATTCGCAGGGCCATCTGGGCAGCGACTTCTCGGTGCCGTTCTGGGTGGTGCTGTCCTGCCAGGCGGCGATGGCACTGGGCACGCTGATGGGCGGCTGGCGCATCGTCCGCACCATGGGCCTGCGCATCACCAAATTGACCCCGATGCAGGGCTTTTGCGCCGAGACCGGCGGGGCCGTGACTTTGTTCATGGCGACCTATCTCGGGGTTCCCGTCTCCACCACGCACACCATCACCGGCGCCATCGTCGGCGTCGGCGCCGCCCGCCGCGTCTCGGCGGTGCGCTGGAACGTTGCCAGCTCGATCGTCTATGCCTGGGTCATCACGATCCCGGCCTCGGCCATCGTGGCGGCGCTGACCTGGTGGGCGGTCAAGATCTTCGTCAAGTAACCAGCTTCAGCCCGACGATGCCGGCGACGATGAGCCCGATGCTGGCAAGGCGGAGGGCCGTGGCCGGCTCGCCGAACAGGATGATGCCCAGCGTTGCGGTGCCGACCGCGCCGATGCCGGTCCAGACCGCATAGGCGGTTCCAACGGGTAGGGATTTGAGGGCGAATCCGAGCAGGACGACACTGCCGGCCATGGCCGCGAGCGTGACGACGGACGGAACAAGCCTGCTAAAGCCCTCGGTGTATTTCAGGCCGATCGCCCAGGTGATCTCGAGAAGGCCCGCGACGAACAGGATGCTCCAGGCCATGACGACCCTCCATTCAAGGCAGGGGCGTCCCCGCGGCTGATGTGCTGATGGGCCGGGGAGGTCGTCCTCCCCCCAAGGCCAGTATGGCCAAGGCCGATATGGGGCTGGCCGGAAGGCTCCGCAATCACCAAATGAGGCTTGATCAGGCCCGTTTTCCCTGCCACACGCTCCCGCCATGTCCGACATCGCCACCACCACAGCCGAATCGCCGGCCCGTTCCCCGCTTGCCGCTGAAGTGGCGCGGCGGCGCACGTTTGCGATCATCTCCCATCCCGACGCCGGCAAAACCACGCTGACCGAAAAGCTGCTGCTGTTCGGCGGCGCCATCAACCTCGCCGGCCAGGTCAAGGCCAAGGGCGAGCGGCGCAACACGCGATCGGACTGGATGAAGATCGAGCGCGAGCGCGGCATCTCGGTCGTGACCTCGGTGATGACCTTCGAGTTCGAAGGGCTCGTGTTCAACCTGCTGGACACGCCGGGCCACGAGGACTTTTCGGAGGACACCTATCGCACGCTCACGGCGGTCGATTCCGCCGTGATGGTGATCGACGCCGCCAAGGGCATCGAGGCGCGCACCCGAAAGCTGTTCGAGGTGTGCCGTCTTCGGGATATCCCGATCATCACCTTCATCAACAAGATGGACCGCGAGAGCCGCGACGTGTTCGAGCTGCTCGACGAGATCGAGAAGACGCTGGCGCTCGACACCACGCCGATGACCTGGCCGGTCGGACGCGGCCGCGACTTCCTCGGCACCTACGACGTCGCCAATGGCGGCGTGCGCCTGCTCGAAGGCGGCGGCGCCAAGACCGGCGCAGCGCAGCAGATCGAGATCGCCGAGCTCGCCAAGCTGAATGCCAATCTCGACGTCTCCGCCGTGAAGGACGAACTCGAGCTCGTCACCGAAGCGTCAAAACCGTTCGAGCTCGACGCGTTCCGCGAGGGCCATTTGACGCCGGTCTATTTCGGCAGCGCGCTGCGCAATTTCGGCGTCGGCGACCTCTTGGAAGGTCTCGGCAAGTTCGCGCCCGAGCCGCGCGCGCAGGACAGCGACCAGCGCAGGGTCGAGGCCACCGATCCGCGCATGAGCGCCTTCGTGTTCAAGATCCAGGCCAACATGGATCCGAACCACCGCGACCGCATCGCCTTTGCGCGCCTCTGCTCGGGCAAGCTCAGCCGCGGCATGAAGGCCAAGCTGGTTCGCACCGGCAAGAGCATGCCGCTGTCGAGCCCGCAATTCTTCTTCGCGCAGGACCGCTCGGTCGCGGACGAAGCCTTCGCCGGCGACGTCGTCGGCATTCCCAATCACGGCACGCTGCGCATCGGCGACACGCTGACCGACGGCGAGGATTTCAACTTCGTCGGCGTGCCGAGCTTCGCGCCGGAAATCGTTCGCCGCGTCCGTCTCACCGATGCGATGAAGGCGAAGAAGCTGAAGGAAGCGCTTCAGCAGATGTCGGAAGAGGGCGTGGTGCAGGTGTTCCGGCCGCGCGACGGTGCGCCGGCGCTGGTCGGTGTCGTCGGCGCGCTTCAGCTCGACGTGCTGAAGGCGCGGCTGGAGGCGGAGTATTCGCTGCCGGTCGAGTTCGAGGTCAGCGAATTCCAGCTCGCGCGCTGGGTCTCCTCGGAGGACCGCAAGAAGCTCGACACCTTCATCGCCGCCAATACCTCCAGCATCGCCGACGACGTCGATGGCGATCCCGTGTATCTGGCGCGGAACGAGTTCTATCTCGGCTACACCAAGGAGCGCGCCGAGGGCATCGAGTTCACCAACGTCAAGGACGTCAAGAAGAAGGGGTAGGGTGGGCGCTCCGCCAGCTTTGTAGGCGCCCTCCGCTGTCATTCCCCGCGAAGGCGGGGAATCCAGTACGCCGCAGCCTCTGGATTCCATAACCGCCGTCACGGAGTACTGGGTCGTCCGGTCGAGCCGGGCGACGACACCGGTGTTGAACGCGCGCATGTGAATGCGCTCGGACTTGACGCGTTGATGGGCAACGCCACTTTTATCGCATGGCTTTGCGAGTGCACTCCATGTGGCGCGGCATCCTCGTTTTCATCCTGTTGGCGATCTCTACGATCGCCGCCGACGCGCAGCGCCGCCAGATCAATCCGATCCCGTTCGCGCACGAGCCCTGCAGCGTGCTCGACGGCCAGCCCTGCAC